>CAMBSR010000144.1 GCA_945870475.1 Phycisphaera mikurensis NBRC 102666 | reverse complement strand
CGGCAACGGGCTTCGGATACGTGGAGCGCGGCGACGCGATCGCCGGGTTCGACGGTGCGTTCCGCGCCAAGCGGTTCGTGGAGAAGCCCGACCGCGCACGCGCGGAGGAGTACCTCGCGAGCGGCGGATTCGGCTGGAACAGCGGCATGTTCGTCTTCAGCGCGCGGACGGTGCTCGAGGCGCTCGAGCGCTTCAAGCCCGAGACGGCGGCGGGCATGCGCGAGATCCGCGCCGCGTGGGGCACGCCCGACGCGCGCGCCACCGTGGAACGCATCTACCCGCAGCTTCCCAAGACCAGCGTGGACTACGCGCTGATGGAGCCTGCCGCCAAGGACCCTGCCCTGCAGGTGTGCGTGGTGCCCATGAGCGTGGAGTGGCGCGACGTCGGCAGCTGGCCGAGCTACGGCGAGACGCTCTCCGCCGACGACGACGGCAACCGCACGAACGCGAAGGCCGTGCACCTGGGCAGCGCCGGGGTGCTGGCGCTGAGCGACGACCCTTCCCACGTGATCGCCACGGTCGGCCTGCAGGACGTGATCGTGGTGCGCACCAAGGACGCAACCCTGGTGGTGCGCGCGGACATGGCGGAGAAGGTCAAGGACATGGCCGCGCTGGTGCCGGAGGCGCTGCGCTGACCCCATGCGCTACCTGGCCGTCGATCTCGGTGCGAAGCGAACCGGCCTGGCCGCGGGCGATGACGTGCTGCGCATCGTGCAGCCGGTCGAGGTGCTGCAGGTCCCGCGCGGGCCGGCCCTGATGGACGCGCTGGCGAAGGCCGTGGACCGCCATGGACCCGATGCGCTGGTGGTGGGGCTTCCCATCAACATGGACGGAACGGAGGGCGCGGCGGCGAAGGACGTGCGCGAGTTCGGCGCTGCGCTCGGTGCGCGGCTGAGGATCACGGTGCACTTCCACGACGAGCGGCTCTCGAGCTTCGAGGCCGACCTGCGGATGGCCCAGAGCGGGCGGACGCACCGCGAGAAGAAGGAACTGCGCGATGCCCTGGCCGCGTGCGCGATCCTCGAGGCGTACCTCGGCGGATAGGCAACGCATGCGACCAGGGCGCAGGTGCGCTTACGGAAGCACTCCGGTCAGCCTGACGCCGTTGTCGTACACGGCGATCCTGCTGGTCTTGATCATGCTTGCGTTTCCGGCTCCGAGCCCGGCGAAGGACGGATCGTTGGCCGGGCTCCACGCCGAAGCCGGCACACCGGCCTTCAGCGCCATCCGGAACTGCGCCTCGCGCCAGTACGAGCTTCCGGTTCCCGGCGCGATGTACGTGCCCACGAAGCTCACGTCGACGTAGTAGAGCTTGCGTGCTGCGTCGTACACCTTCAGTGCCGGGGCCACGGTGCCGTTCTGGACGTAGTTGCCGCTCACGGCCACGGACGTCTGGTCGTAGCCGGCCGCGAACAGCTCGGAGAGGTCCACGAAGTAGCGCATGGTGAGGTTGCTCGAGCCGACGGCCGGGAAGGCGGAGCGATTGTTCAGGAGCGCGCGGATCTCGGTGAAGCCGCTGCCCTGCTGGTTGATGGAGGCCTCGACGAAGAACTCGTCGTCGATCGATCCCGACTCCGAGGCCGGCGGGAAGTTCGCCACGGGCACGCCCGTGGAGTCCTGTGCCAGCCGGGCCACGGCGCCGGTGAAGCCGGCGTTGTAGTCCAGCGCAACCTCGTTGCAGATGTAGTTGCTGCGATCGTCGGTGTAGGACGAATCCAAGGTGGAGCTGGGACCGCCGACCAGTGCGCCGTACAGGATGTGCCGCGACGCAGCGGGCGTGGTCATGCTCCCGTTCCAGGAGCCGTGCGCCCCGCGGTGGTGCGGGTTGACCGGCGGATTCACGCCGAACCCGACCACGTAGCTGCGCGCGTTGGGATTCTTGCCGAGCATGTAGTCGACCTGGCTGCGCGCGAAGTCGCGGTAGCGCGTGCCCACGTCGCCGACACGATCGGCATACACCAGCGCCAGGAAGGACGTGTTGGCCGCGTAGCGCAACGAACCCCACTGGTCGAGCCATGCCAGGCCACCTGCGGTGTAGGCGACCCTGCTGCCGTTGTCGCCCACGGTCCAGAAGTCGAGCCACTTCTGCGCCGCGGCCTTGTAGGAGGCCTTGCCGGTGAGCTGCGCGAGCAGCACGGTGACGCCGTAGGTCTTGTCGTCCCAGTTGTGCGTCCACTTCAGCGGGAGGCCGGCGATGTTCTGGCTGTAGATGGCCTCCGCCTTGGCGAGGTACGCCGCCTCGCCGGTGGCGCGGTACATCCATGCCGCGCTCCATGCGAGCTCGTCGTAGTAGCCGGACCACGAGTTGTAGTAGATGGCGGCGTCGGTGATGGAGTCGGAGTACTCGCCGCGGTAGGTGTCGGCAAAGCTGAACAGCGTGCGTGCATGCGCCAGCAGGATGTCCGCGTATGCGGGGTCACTGCTTCGGAACAGCATGCTTGCCGACGCCATGGCCGCCGCGGATTCGCCGTCCAGGTCGGAGCCGGGCTTGGCCGCGGTGATGGCGTACGACGGTCGCGCCATGTTCATGGTCTCGGAGGGACCCCAGTAGCTGTGGTCCAGCGAGCCGTTCCCGACTTGCCCGTACAGCACGTTGGCGGACGGATGGGCCTTGATGATGAAGTCCGTTCCCCAGCGAACCGCATCGAGCAGCGCGAGCTTCTGGCCCGTCTTCTCGTACGCCGCGCCGTATTCGATGCCGCCCCACGCGAGCAGCGAGAGCGAGCTTGCCATCGGCAGGCCGAACTTCACGTGGTCGCCGGCGTCGTAGTAGCCGCCGGTCAGGTCGATGCCGACATCGCTTCCGTCGGCAAGTGCGGAGTCGCCGCGCCACGGGACACGGAAGCCGTCAGGCAGGTCTCCCGAGCGCTGCGAGTCATAGAAGTACAGCGACTTCTGCAGCGCTTCCGCGTAGTTGAAGTCTCCGGGCACGCTCGCGGGCGAGATGGTGATCACGAGCGACCCGCTCGCGGTTCCGGCCGAGTTGCCTGCCGACAGCGCCACGTTCGTGGTTGCCGCAAGCGTGGGGGTTCCGGAGATCAGGCCGCTCGTGACGTTCACGGAGAGCCCGGCGGGCAGGCCGGTCGCGCCGAAGGAGGTCGGCGTGCCGCTCGCGGTGATCTGGTAGGTGAACGCGGAGCCAACGGTTCCGCTGGCAGTTCCCGGGCTCGTCACGACGGGAATGACGGGGCCACCGCCACCGCCGCCGCCGCCCGTATCGCCGCCTCCCGTGCCGCCGCCTCCCGTGCCGCCGCCACCGCCTGCGCAGTCACCCCATGCGCCGAGGACAACGGCCAGGTCGGCGCTGTCGGTGATGCCGTCGGCATTCAGGTCATACACCGCGGAAGTGCTTCCCCAATTGCCAAGGATGGCGCCGACATCGCCGGAATCCACCTTGGAATCGAGGTTCACGTCGCCGCGGCACTGGACCACCGGCGAGATGGTGATGGACGTCGGCAGCACGCCGGCGACCGCGAAGTTGGCCACGCAGCCGACATCCACGGACGCGCCGGGCGCGATCGTGGCGTTGTAGTCGGCGTTGACGATCCGGTAGCGGTTGGCCACATGCGACTGCACGGTGCCGTTCCACACGCTGGTGATGTCGGCAGTCCAGTCAAACTGCAGCGTCCAGCCCTGGATGGGCTGGTTGGTGTCGTTGGTGATGTGGAAGAGGCCTTGACCGCCACCGGACCACTGGTTGGTGAACGAGAAGGTCGTCTCCGCGAAGGCGGTGGAGGCGGTGAGCAGAACGCACGCCAGGGAACCGAATGCCAATTTCATAGCGCTCTCCTTTTATAGAGTTTCTGGATCTCAAATTGCACTTCCGGCAGGTCTTCATCCGTACGGATGCAAGACGAGGCCGGTGCGCCGATTAAGGAAAGATTGCCGCCAATTCGATGCGGGGGCCACCGAGCGCGGCGACGGACGTGCCGAGCCCGTTGGGGCGCTCGACGTGCGCGTGACGCGGATGGCAGGCTCCGGGAGCGCCTGTTTCAGAACGGGACGATGATTCCGATCTGGCCGCCGTACTGCTGCTGGTTCTCGAAGAGCATGCCGTTGAACGAGCAGAACGCGGTGATGCCGCTGTAGGACGCGAACTCGACGCCCAGCTCGAAGCTGCCGCCGAGGATCGTGTCCGGGCTTCCGTACACGCTGTAGCCAGGGATGGAGCTGTAGGCGTTGGTGGCAGTGACGCCCCAGTCGCCGACGGGCGCATTGACGGTGAACGCCGCGCCGAGGTACGGGCTCAGCACGTCGCGGCCCATGCGGATGCTCTGCATGTATCGCGTGCCGACGCTCGGCTGCAGCAGGATGGCGGTCTGGCCGGAAACATCCAGGTTGGCGCTGCCGGCGCCATCCTCGGTGTACCCGTCCTGCGTGACATAGCCGGCCGCGAGGCCCAGGTGCGGCTGCAGGAAGGCATCGCCGCCGAGGCGGGTGTTGATGCCGATCTCGGAGTTGACGGATGCCGCCCACAGCGAGTTGCTGGACGTGGCGGTGCGCACCACGCCGGGGATGTAGAGGTCGCGGGTGCGGTCGATGCCGGCGTAGCCGCCCTGCGCCGCCGCCTCCACGTACCAGGCGCCTTGGTCCGGCACCCAGCTGCCGTACAGGCCGAAGTTGAGGCCGTTCGTCGTGTCGGTCTCGTCCACGAGGCCGCCGGTGATGTCGACGCTGCCGGGCATGTAGCCCACGTACGCGCCGGCGATGGCGCCGTTGCCGAGCACCATGTCGCCGCCGAGCATGACGCCGCCCGTGGTGGAGTCGTAGTCGGTCTTGGCCCAGTTGTCTTCCTGCACGCGTTCGGTGAATCCGTAGCCGCGCGTCCACCAGCGCATGCCCTGGTCGGGGGTGGGGCCGTTGATCGGCGCGCCGAAGTTGACGGACGTGGGCGTGGTGACGACGGCCGAGCTTGCGGGCGAGGAGAGCGCTTCCTGGTCGGTCAGGCCGCCCTTCTGGCTCAGGAGCATGGTGGTGGACTCCTCCGTGGCGGCCGGCGCGGCAGGCGTCTCACGGAGCTGCATCAGGCGCTTCATGGCCACGTCGCCCGCCTGGAACAGCTGGCTCATGGTGACGTTGGGCAGCGCGTAGGGATTCGTCGGGCTCGACAGCGCAACGCCCGCGCTTGCGAACCCGCCGGGCGTGAGGAGCAGCATCTGCGTGGCCACGTACTGCTCGTCCGGGTCGGAAGGACCGGTGGCGAGCGCGGTGTAGGCCGCGGCGGACGCGTTGATCTGGCTGTTGTTCACCGTGCCGACGTTGGCGTTGCGCGTCACGGTCTTGGAGCCAACCTGCACATCCACCGTCACATTGGTGCTGGTGGTGCCGGCGGGCAGCGGGTAATCCGCGCCCTGGCCGGTGATGGCGAGCATGAACTGGTTGTTCGCGTAGCTCACCTCGAACGAGCCGCCCATGAAGTAGGTGGAGCCGGTGGCGTTGACCGCGTGCTCGGTGGACAGGCCCGTGAGCGGGTCGACGGTGACGACGTCCACCGTGCTGAAGGTGCCGTTCAGGGTCCCGGCGGTGGCCATCACGTAATCGACCGTGGTGCCGGAGGCCGGGATGAAGCTGCCCGAGTAGAAGTCCTGGTCGTAGACGATCTTCGCGGCGGAGCCGTTGAGGACGAACGAGCCGCCGGCATCGAGGCGATCGGACTTGCCGGTGGAATCAAGCAGGTACCAGCGGGCGGTGGACGTGGAATCCAGGTGCACGTCGCCCGTGGTGATCAGCGTGGACGGTGCGGCATTGTCACGGCTGCCCGGCGCGAGGATGCCCTTGAAGGCATTGCCAGCGCTGCCGATGCTGGCCAACGTGCCGTCGCCGCCGACGGTCACGGCGCCGCCCGCGTT
>CAMBSR010000143.1 GCA_945870475.1 Phycisphaera mikurensis NBRC 102666 | reverse complement strand
GTGGATCCGCAGCGGCGCACAGACCGCCCCCGGAACGACGAAGCGGAAGGCGCTCGGGCCTTCCGCTTCGGAGTGAGGAGTCGGGCTGGCGGGATTTGACGCCTGCGAAGCAGGCGCCCTGGACCGCGCGGCCGGAGGCCGCCGCGCCGCGCAGCGGCGCGCAGACCGCCCCCGGAACGACGAAGCGGAAGGCGCTCGGGCCTTCCGCTTCGGAGTGAGGAGTCGGGCTGGCGGGATTTGAACCCACGACCTTTTGACCCCCAGTCAAACGCGCTACCAACCTGCGCTACAGCCCGAGTGGGTCGAGAAGTGTAGCCGATCCCGGTCACGACCATCCGTCGGTCGTTATGCGCCCCGCACCCGGCAGCGATACTCTCCATACCGCACGCCATGCACGTCGCCCACCGAACGCCCCTGCTCAGCTTGCTCCTGTCGGTCGGCCTCTTCGGCTGTGCCACGGATCGCCCCCTCGATGCACACGCAGCGCCGGAGCGCGGGCCCGCCTCGGCCGTTCCCTCGCGCCCGATCCCGCGCGCCCCCACGAGCGTCACCACCGCCGACCCCGGCACCCATGCCTACGACCGCGATGTCTGGCAGACGCTCCTTTACCACCACGGCACGATCCGTCGCACCGTGACGGCGCTTCCCGACGGCCTCGCCGCGGTGACCGAGTCCGACGACCCCGCGGTGGCCACGCTCATCAAGGACCACGCGCTCGCCATGCAGGTACGCATGACCGAGGGCCTGGCCATCCGCACCTGGGATCCGGTCTTCAAGGAACTCTTCGAGCGTCACGGCAAGGTGAAGCTCGACGTGGTGCTCACCGAGAAGGGCGTCAGCATCACCGAGACCACCTCGGACCCGGAGACGCTGAAGCTCCTGCGCGCCCACTCCGCCGGCATCACGGACATGGTCCGCGAGGGAAGCCGCGCCTCGCAGCGCGAGACCCCGCGCGTGGCGGATTGAGGCCGGGGGCAGGGCGGCCGGCACATCGGGCAGAATCCCGCGACCGCCGTTACCCTGCCAATCCGTGCTCGGACACCTCGTACAAGTCGAGATCGAGGACCTGATCGCCAACCGCGACTGGGCTGGGCTGCGGAACGTCATCGACAGCCTGAACGACCCGGACGTGGCGGAGATCCTGGTGGATCTTCCTTCCAACGACGAGGGCGTGATCTTCCGCCTGCTCTCCCGCGACCGCGCGGGCGCCGTGTTCAGCTACCTGCCGGTGGACCAGCAGGCGGAGCTGATCGCCTCGCTTTCCAGCGAGCAGATGCTCGAGATCGTCAACGCGATGACGCCGGACGACCGTGTCCAGCTGCTCGATGACCTTCCGTCCGAGGTCACGCGCCGCATCCTGGATTCGCTCAGCCCGCAGGCGCGCGCGGCCACGCGCACGCTGCTCGGCTATCCCGAGGGCACCGCCGGCCACGTGATGACGCCGGAGTACGTGAGCCTCTCGCCGGACATGACGGCGGGCGAGGCGCTCGATCGCATCCGCCGCGCGGAACGGCGCGTCGAGACGCTCAACGTGCTCTATGTGATCGATCCCGCTGGCGCGCTCCTCTTCGACCTGCGGCTCGGGACGCTCGTGAAGGCAGACCCGGCCGCGCGCGTGGGTGACCTGGAGCACCCCACGCTCATCGCCATCCCGGCGCGCACCGACCTGCCCGAGGTCGTGCGCCTCTTCAAGCGCTACGACCGTTCCGCGCTGGCGGTGGTGGACGAGCACGGGCATATGCTCGGCATCATCACCGTCGACGACGCGCTCGACATCTCGCAGACCGAGGAGACGGAGACGCAGCTACGCTTCGGCGGCGTCGAGGCGGTGGACACGCCGTACGCGCGCACGCCGTTCTGGCTGCTCCTCAGGCAGCGCGGGCTGTGGCTTTCGGTGCTCTTCGTGGGCGAGATGTTCACCGCGACGGCCATGGGCTACTTCGAGCACGACCTTGCCAGTGCCGTGGTCCTCGCGATGTTCATCCCGCTGGTGATCTCGAGCGGCGGCAACACCGGCTCGCAGGCAGCAACGCTGGTGGTGCGCGCGCTGGCGCTCGGCGAGCTGCCCGGAGGCTCCTGGCGACGCGTGTTCGTGCGCGAGATCGGTACCGGCCTCGTGCTCGGCAGCTTCCTCGGCGCGCTCGGCTTCGTCCGTGTCGTGGTGTGGCAGCAGCTCGGGTGGTTCGACTTCGGTGAACATGCGGTGCGTCTGGGACTGGTTGTCTGGATCAGCCTGGTCGGGATCGTGTGCGTGGGAACCATCGCGGGAAGCATGCTGCCCTTCGCCTTGCGGGCGTTCCGGCTCGACCCCGCCACGAGTTCCGCTCCCTTCGTCGCCACGCTCGTCGATGTTGCCGGCCTGGTCATCTATTTCGCGGTTGCCAAGCTCCTGCTTTCCGGCACGCTGCTTTGAATCGCCCATCCGCCGGCGCACCGCGCCCCGCCATTTGCAAGGGAATCCACCCATGAACCTCAGCTACGGCAGCTACCTCAAGGTCCCCGAGCTCCTCTCGCTCCAGCAGCCGCTCTCGAAGCAGCCGGGGAGCGAGCGCCCCGAGCATGACGAGATGCTCTTCATCATCATCCACCAGGTCTACGAGCTGTGGTTCCGCCAGCAGCTGCACGAGGGCGACCGGCTGGTGGACTGCCTGGTGCGCAACCAGGTGCCGGAGGCGGGAGCCACGCTCAAGCGCATGCTCACCATCCTGAAGACCATGGTGCAGCAGATCGACGTCCTGGAGACCATGACCCCGGTCTCGTTCCTCTCGTTCCGCAGCTTCCTTGCCAATTCCAGCGGCTTCCAGAGCGCGCAGTTCCGGGAGTTCGAGTTCCTGCTCGGCAACAAGAACCCGCGCATGATGGGGAACTATCCCGAGGGCTCGCCCGAGCGTGCCGCCATCGAGCAGCGCTTCGGCGCGCCCACGCTCTACGACGCGTTCGCCGCGTGGGTGGCGCAGCGCGGGTTCACGGTGCCGGCGGCGCTGCTCGGCCGCGACGTGACGCAGCCGCCGCAGGAGTGGCCGGAATTCCAGGAAACGCTGCTGGAGCTCTACCACGGCCATCCCACGGAACGCGGCATCTGTGAGCTTCTGGTGGACCTCGATGAGGGCATCCAGGAGTGGCGCTACCGGCACGTGAAAATGGTGGAACGGACCATCGGCTTCAAGCAGGGAACGGGCGGGAGCCCCGGTGCGGCGTACCTGCGCACCACGCTCTTCAACCCGCTCTTCCCCGATCTCTGGGCCATCCGCACGCGCCTCTGAACCCGTGCCCCGCGGCGGTATCTTTGGCGACATGAGCACTGCCAAGCCGACGGCGTCCGTGCCCCTCTCCACGTCCACCTGCTGCGGCAATGCCGGATGCGGCTGCAGTGGCGGTTCCAAGGGGAAGACCGCGTCGGTGGCAACGCAGGTCACGAGCGCCGATGCCAAGGTGCGCGCCATGAACCCGTTCGGCGACCCCACCGGCATGAACGCCGACGGCACCGTGGCGGCGGCCGTGGCGCTTGGGCAGTGGATCACCGAGAACCGGCACCTGATGAAGCCGCCGGTGGGCAACAAGTACCTCTACAGCGGCAAGGACTTCTTCGTGATGGTCATCGCGGGCCCCAACGCCCGCAACGACTTCCACATGACCAACAGCGAGGAGTTCTTCATCCAGCTGAAGGGCGACATCGTGGTGCGCATCCGCGATGTCGACGGCATCAAGGACATGGTGGTGCGCGAGGGCGAGACGTTCTTCATCCCGCCCAACGTGCCGCACAGCCCGCAGCGCGGGCCGGACACGCTGGGCATGGTGATCGAGCGCCGCCGCCCCGAGACCGAGCCCGAGCACCTGATGTTCTTCTGCGAGAAGTGCGGCGAGCTGGTCTACGACAAGGAATTCGTCTGTGCGGACATCGTGCAGCACTTCGCGCACGCCATGGAGGAGTTCTGGGCGAACCCCGAGCGCTGCACCTGCAGGAAGTGCGGCACACAGGTGAAGCGTCCGTATTGAGGTGATGCATTCGCACTGAGCTGAACGCGCCCGTACGGAGCGCGCATGCACCCCTGAGGCGCGCCGGCGACCACCGATGATCGACATCCACACGCACATCCTTCCCGAGCACTGGCCCGACCTCTGCGCCAAGTACGGCTATCCGGGCTGGGTGTCCATCGAGCACTGCGCCGCGTGCCGTGCCCGCCTGTGGAAGGACGGGAAGATGTTCCGCGAGGTGCAGTCCAACTGCTGGGACCCCGCGGCGCGCGTGTCCGACTGCGATGCCGCCGGCGTCCGCGTCCAGGCGCTGAGCACGGTGCCGGTGATGTTCAGCTACTGGGCCAAGGCACAGGACGCCGCGGACCTGGCCGCCACGCTCAACGACCACGTGGCCGGCGTGGTGCGCGCGTGGCCCGACCGCTTCGTGGGGCTCGGGACCATTCCGATGCAGGACGCGAGGCTTGCGATCCGCGAGCTCGAGCGCTGCGTGGGCCAGCTTGGCATGCCGGGCGTGCAGATCGGTTCCAACGTCAACGGCGCCAACCTGGACGACCCGGCGGTGGTCGAGGTGCTTGCCGCCGCGGCCGAGCTGGGCGCGTGCGTCTTCGTGCATCCGTGGGAGATGTTCGGCGCCGAGCGCATGGCGCGGCACTGGTTCCCGTGGCTCGTGGGCATGCCCGCGGAGACGGCGCTTGCCGTGGGCAGCGTGTGCTTCGGCGGCGTGATGGAGCAGCTCCCCAACCTGCGCATTGCGTTTGCGCACGGTGGCGGCGCGGCACCCTTGACCATCGGCCGCTGGGAGCACGGCTTCCGCGAGCGCCCCGATCTCTGCCAGACGGCCACGAAGGAGTCGCCGCGCGAGTCCATCAAGCGCGTGTGGTTCGATTCGCTTGTGCATGATCCCGAGGCGCTCCGGCTGCTGCTCTCCGTGGCGGGGAAGGGCAAGGTGGCGTTCGGCACCGACTACCCGTTCCCGCTCGGCGAGCTCTCGCCGGGCGCGGTGGTGCGCAATGCACCGTGGCTCGACGCGGAGACGCGCGCGAGCATCCTGCACGGTTCCGCTGCCGAATTCCTCGGGCCGCGCGCGGCGCATGCGGCGCATGCGGTGCACGCGTCGGCCGTCGGCCACATTCCTCCGCACGTCGACGCACGCACATGAGTACGCACGCTTCACACATCACGCAGACGGCCGCCTCGAGCGCGGGCGCGCATGCACAACTGGACACCTCCGCGGAGCACGCGGCACGGCTCGATGCCGCCGACCCGCTGCGTCCGCTGCGCGACGAGTTCGAGCACCCGTTCGGCGACGACGGTCGTCCGCTCACGTACCTGTGCGGTAATTCGCTCGGCCTCATGCCGCGCGCGGCGCGCGCGCTGGTGAACGAGGAGCTGGACGACTGGTCGCGGCTCGCGGTGGAGGGGCACCTGCGCTCCCGTCGCCCGTGGGTTGATTTTCATGAGCATTTCCGTCACCTGGGCGCACGGCTGGTGGGGGCACAGCCCGGCGAGGTGGTGATGATGAACTCGCTCACCGTCAACCTGCACCTCCTGATGGTGAGCTTCTGGCGGCCGGATGGGAAGCGGACGAAGATCCTCATGGAGCGCGGCGCGTTCCCGAGCGACACCTACGCGGTGCACTCGCACGTGCAGGCGCGCGGGCTTGATCCGGCGAAGCACGTCATCGAGGTCGGCCCGCGCAGCGGCGAGGCACTGATCCGCGAGGAAGACATCCTGGACGCGATCCGCGAGGCGGGCGACACGCTGGCCCTGGTGATGATCGGCGGCGTGAACTACGCCACCGGGCAGGCGTTCGGCATCGAGCGCATCACTGCGGCGGCGCACGCCGTTGGTGCGTTGGCGGGGTGGGACCTGGCGCACTGGGCGGGGAACCTGCCCGCGCGGCTCCACGACTG
>CAMBSR010000142.1 GCA_945870475.1 Phycisphaera mikurensis NBRC 102666 | reverse complement strand
TAGCGGGGACTGGATTTGAACCAGTGACCTCCGGGTTATGAGCCCGACGAGCTACCAGGCTGCTCTACCCCGCAGACCGTGATGCTAGCGGAATCTCCGCGGATGTCAAGCCGCTCACAAACTCACCCCGCCTGCTCGCAGCGCACGCGCCAGCTCTCGCGCAGCGCGCCGAAGAACCGCGCTGCATACGCCTTCGAATCCATCAGCGCGGATGCCTGCATGCGCGCGCGCGCGTTGGCGCGGAAGTCCGCGGCCCATGCGCGGTCGGTGGCGCAGCGCGCGGCGGTGCGCGCGAAGTCCGCGGCGTCCTTCGCCACCAGTTCGCCGAACCCGGCTGCGTGCAGCAGGCTGGCGCTGACGCGCGAGGCGTGCCGCTCGCCGGGGAGCGTCACCACGGGCACGCCCATCCACAGCGCCTCGCACGTGGTGGTGGTGCCGGAGTACGGCGCGGGGTCGAGCGCCA
The DNA here is from genome assembly GCA_945870475.1 of Phycisphaera mikurensis NBRC 102666. Lineage (GTDB taxonomy): Bacteria > Planctomycetota > Phycisphaerae > Phycisphaerales > SM1A02 > UBA966. The sequence goes on along the minus strand of CAMBSR010000142.1, from coordinate 5,533 downwards.
CGTGCACGCGCGCGTAGAGCTCCAGGTGCTCCTTGATGCCCTTCACGAACGCCAGGATCTCCACGCGCGATTCGTCGATCCCCGCGGCGCGGATCCGTTCCAGCATGCTCTCGCGCGCGGCCGGGTCGCCGAGCGAGCGCGCCTTCAGGAGGAGGCGCGAGCCGGGCACCGCGTCCAGCGCGCCGCGCCAGAGCCGCAGCGCATCCACGCCCACCTTGCCCGAGAGGTTGAACGACCCGAACGTCACGGGCACTTCGGCCGCAGGCATGGCGGGCGCGGGCGCATCGGCGGGCGGCACGTAGCAGAGGAAGCACGGATCCATCCGCTGCAGCCGCTCGGTGCAGTGCGCGTCCGTGCCCGGCGGATCGGTGATGGAATCCACCAGCCGCACGTCGATGGCCGGATGCCCGGTGGATGCCGGATGCCCGATGGCCGTCACGATGAGCGGCGCCGGTCGCTGGTCGAGCGCGCGCAGGCGGTTCCCCGCGGAGTGGCCCGCCAGGTCCACGAGCACGTCGATGCGCCGCTGCCGGATCACGACGTCGAGCGCGGGCTCCGCCAGGTGGCCGACGTCGACCCATTCGCGGATGCGCTCCTTCAGCATGCGCGTCATGGGATCGGCGGGGTTCGGAGGCGAAGCCGAGAACGCCACCACATGCCAGTCGGCGGGAATGTGCCGCGTGGGTGCGTCCAGGAAGAACGCCACCGAGTGCGTGCGCAGGTCCGGCGAAAGGATGCCCAGGCGCAGCGGCCGATCCGGGTTGCGGTCGAACGCACCCGCGGCGGGCGGCACCACGATGCAGCGCGCGTAGTCACGGAACGCCTCGGTGAACGCTTCCGCGGGAAACGGCGCGTAGTTCATCAGCTGCAGGAGGCGCGCACGGATGGTGGGCTCGAACGGATGGCGCCGCTTCAATTCCTCCAGCATGACCATCGCGCGGTCGTGGCGGTCCATGGCATCGAATGCGTCGACGCGGTTGAGGTCGAGTTCCAGCCAGTCGCGGCGGAGCTCCGCGGCGCGGTCGCCGGCGGCCAGCGCGCCCGCGGCATCGCCCACCTGGATCAGGACGCCGCTCAGGCCGTGAAGCGCGGGGAGGAAGTCGGGGAGCAGTTCGAGTGCCTTGCGGTACGCAGCCGCGGACTCGGCGAAGCGCCCGGTCGCGCTGTACGCGTTGCCGAGGTTGCTGTGGACATCGGGCGCGCGCGGCTGCGATGCCACCGCGCGCCGCAGCTGGTGGAGCGCCTGCTCATGCTCGCCCGCCTGCAGGAGAAGCATGCCCAATACGCGAAGCCCCACCGGATGATCCGGCGAGCGCCGCAGCGCCAGCCGCACCGCATCGATCGCCTGCGGAAGGCGCCCTTCGGCGGCGTCCCGCATCGCGCGATCAAGCGTGGTCTCGATGGCCATGGGCGGATCGTAGCCCGATAGTTGGGGTCATTTGGCGGGTTGACGGGCCAAACGGTCGCCCGTGCCGCGGTCGCCCGCCGCCGTGGATTCGGCATCCAGCGAGTGTCGGCGGGCGAACCACGACGCACACACCCATGCAGCACTTCATGCCCTCCATCTCGCGCCGCCTTGCCGTCCTCCTCGCCTGCGCGGCCCTCGTGCCCTGCACCGTCGCACGCATTGCACATGCCTCACGCGCGGCGGATTCGAACCTGGAATTCGACAGCGGCACCACGGGATGGCAGACCGTCCTCGACGGCGTCATGGGTGGCCTCTCCACCGGCCGCATCGCGGCAGGCGAAGGCGGCACGCTGCGCTTCACAGGCGAGCTCTCGCTCGAGAACAACGGCGGCTTCTCGCAGATCCGCACCGCGGTGCCCGAAGGCACGTTCGCGGGCAAGAAGGGACTCCTCATCCGCGTGAAGGGCGACGGCCGCACCTACCAGTGCGACATCCGGTCCTCGCGCGTGCGCCTCATGGCAGGCGGCTACCAGCGGCTCTTCGAGACCAAGGCCGGCGAATGGATCGAGGTCGAGGTGCCGTTTGACCAGTGCGTCCTGAACAGCTTCGGCCAGCGCGTGCGGAACGCGGCACCGCTCGACCCCGCATCCATCGAGTCGGTGGGCGTCACCCTCTCGGACAAGAAGGCCGGCGAGTTTGCGCTGGAGATCGACTGGATCCGCCCGATCGGTGGCGCAGCGGCGGCCGAGCACACGTCCGCGGGCTCGCTGGCGGCGGTGGCCGGGAAGGCGAACCTGACCACGCTCCTGGCGCTGGTGAAGGCCGCGGACCTCGAGCTCCCGAAGGGCGGCAAGGTCACCATCTTCGCGCCCACCAACGAGGCCTTCGCCAAGCTCCCGAAGGAGCAGGTGGAGTTCCTGACGAGCGCCGCAGGCAAGCAGACGCTCCAGGCCATCCTGAAGCACCACGTGGTGGCGCAGTCGCTCGAGAGTTCGGCGGTGCTCGACCGCCGGCGGCTCAAGGCGCTCTCGGGCCAGTCGCTCGACGTCGACCCCGCCGCGCTCACCGTGGACAACGCCCGCCTGGTGGCCACCGACGTCGCCTTCGACGGCGGCATGGTGCACGTGATCGACGCGGTGATGCTGCCGGAACTCCGGAGCATCGAGGAGATCGTCTCGGCGGACGAGCGGTTCGCCACGCTGCGCACGGCGATCGGCGCGGCCGGTCTCGGCCCGCAGCTCGGCAAGGCGAATCCCGGCCCGTGGACGCTGCTGGCGCCGTCAAACAAGGCGTTCGCGGCGGTGCCCGCGGATTCGCTCACGGCGCTTCTGCAGGACAGGCGCGCGCTCACCGCGGTGCTGGCGGCGCATGTGCTGCCGACGGCGATCCGTCGCGAGGAGATGCTCTCGCAGGGATCGGCCCGCACGCTGATGGGCGACGGTGCCGTGGCCTTTGCGCTGGAATCCGGCGCCATCACGGCCGGCGGCGCGCGCATCGAGGTCGCGGACATCGAGGCGGCCAACGGCATCATCCATGTCATCGATCGGGTGCTGCCCGCCCGCACGCCCGCGCCCGCCGCGCAGGCTGCTGCTTCGCCGGACCGCGCAGAGCAGGCCGCGGCGATCCTGGAACTGGCCATCGAACGCGGTGTCCCCCGCTTCAACGCGGGCGACGTTTCCTCGTGCGCCGCGCTGTACGAACTTGCCATCGCCGCGGTGGTGCTGCTTGGCGAGGATGCCATCAGCCCGAGCGCGAAGGCCGTTCTCACCGAAGCACTGGAGCACGGCGCCGCCGGCCAGGAGCCATCCGAGCGTGCATGGACCTACCGCCGCGCGATGGATCGCGCGCTGGAATCGATGCGCGCGACGAAGTGAGCACCGAACTGCGCGCCGAATTCAGCAGCGCGACGCCTGCGCCCTGACACCGTCAGTGCGTCGCCGCCGCGTGCTTCTTCGGGAACACCACGCTCAGCACCATGCTGCCGCCGATCACGCCCACGATGAAGGCGAGCGACCATCCCATGGGGAAGTGGCCGTCCCAGCTCGTGGGGTACCAGCTCTCGGGCATGGTCATCTTGACGCCCACGAAGACCAGCACGATGCCCAGTCCGTACTTGAGCATGTGGAACTTGTCGTGCGCGCCGGCCAGCAGGAAGTACAGGCTGCGCAGGCCCAGGATGGCGAAGACGTTGCTCGTGAAGACGATGAACGGCTCCTTGGTGACGGCGAAGATCGCCGGCACGCTGTCCACCGCGAAGACGATGTCGCTGACCTCGATCATGCACAGCGCCACGAAGAGCGGCGTGCCCACCCAGCGGAGCGCCTTGACGCCGGTGCCGTGCGGGTCGAGGGCCTGTTCCTTCACCAGGAACTGCTGGCCGTGGAGCTTGGGCGTCAGCGGGATCCACCGGCGCAGGAGCTTGAGGATGGGGTTCTTCTCGGGGTCCGCCTCACGCTCGGGCGCGAAGATGATCTTGATGCCGGTGAAGATCAGGAACGCGCCGAAGACGATGACCACGACCTTGTACTGGATGAGCGCCGCGCCGATGGCGATGAACACCGCGCGGAACGCCAGCGCGCCCAGGATGCCGTAGAAGAGGACGCGGTGCTGCAGCGTGGCCGGGATCGAGAAGAACCCGAAGATCACCACGAACACGAACATGTTGTCGACCGACAGGCTCTGCTCCACCACGTAGCCCGTGAGGAACTGGAGCGCCACCTCGCGTGCGGCCTGCGCCGGCGTGTCGTAGCCGGCGGCCAGCACCGAGTCCACGCGATCCGGCTGCGGGAAGCGGTAGTCGCAATACCACCAGAGCAGGCCGCAGAACACCACGGCAAGCGTCATCCAGATGCCGGTCCACGCGGTGGCCTCCTTCATGGAGACGGCGTGCGCCTTGCGGTGAAAGACGCCCAGGTCGAGCGCCAGCAGCACGAACACGAACGCCGTGAAGCCCGCGTAGAACGCCCAGTACTCCGCGAACGGGAAGAGGAGGGATTCGGCGAGGAGGGTGTTCATGGTGTTCCGGTGGTGTCTGCAGGGTTCAGGCGCGCGACGCGGGGCTCATGCGGAAACCGCGGCTCAGAGCCCGCGCGACGCCAGGTACTTCATCATGTCGACGCAGCGCTGCGAGTAGCCGCTCTCGTTGTCGTACCAGCTGACCACCTTGAAGAAGCGGTCGTTGAGCTGGATGCCGGCGGTGGAGTCCAGGATGGAGCTGCGGCCGTCGCCGTTGAAGTCACTCGAGACCACTTCCTCGTCGGTGTAGCCCAGGACGTCCTTCATGGCGCCCTCAGAGGCGGCCTTCATGGCGGCGTTGATCGCGTCCATGCTGGTGGCCTTGGCGCTGCGGAAGGTGAGGTCCACGCAGCTGACGTTCGCCGTGGGTACGCGGAAGCTCATGCCGGTGAGCTTGCCCTTCACTTCCGGCAGCACCAGCGCGCACGCCTTGGCGGCGCCCGTGGAGGCCGGGATGATGTTCATGTACGCGTTGCGGCCGCCGCGCCAGTCCTTCTTCGAAGGGCCGTCCTGCGTCGGCTGCGTGGCGGTGACCGCGTGCACCGTGGTCATGAGGCCTTCCTCGATGCCGCAGTGCGCCAGGAGCACCTTCACCACCGGGGCCAGGCAGTTGGTGGTGCAGCTGGCGTTCGAGATGATGGTGTCCTTCGCCGGGTCGTACTGCTCGTGGTTCACCTTGAAGGCGAAGGTGCGGACCTTGTCGTCGCTCTTGGTGGGCGCGCTGATGATCACGCGCTTGGCGCCCGCCGCCAGGTGCTGCGATGCGCCGTCGAACTCCGTGAAGCGGCCGGTGGACTCAAGCACGATGTCGACGCCCAGGTCCTTCCACGGCAGCTTGCCGGGCTCCTTCTCGCTCAGGCACTGGGTCTTCTTGCCGTTGCACTCGAAGCCGTCCGCCGTGGCGGTCACGCGGTGGCCGAAGCGGCCGTGCATGGTGTCATAGTTCACCAGGTAGGCCAGGCTGTCCGAGGGGACAAGGTCGTTGACCGCCACCACCTCGATGCCCTGCTGGACAGCGGCGCGATAGACGAGGCGACCGATGCGACCGAAACCGTTGATGGCGATGCGGAGTGCCATGGATGATCCTGCTCTTCGAGAGGTGCGTGCCCC
>CAMBSR010000141.1 GCA_945870475.1 Phycisphaera mikurensis NBRC 102666 | reverse complement strand
ATGGACTTCGCGGTGTCCTGCTACGGGAGCGAGCACGTGGCCATCGTGCGCAACGGGCCGGGCGCAAGCTTCGCTGTCTCGCAGCGGATCCGCGTGGATGCATGGTCGGGCGGTACGCCGGGCCCGCAGGACGTGCAGGCCGCGGACCTCGACGACGATGGGCGCGCGGACCTGGTGGTCGGCTGCATCGGCACGCGGCGCTTCGACGTGTTCTTCGGGCAGGCGGGCGGGACGTTCCGCTCGCCCATCTCATGGGTGGCGCCGGATTTCCCGGGCTCCACCAGGCCGGCGGTCGTCAGCTTCGATCTCGGCGACATCGACAACGACGGCGACGTGGACATCCTGGCCCCGCTCCTCTCGACCGGCGCGGGCCAGCCGCTGGTGGTGTTCCGCAACGATGGGCTTGGCGCATTCGGCAACGCGGTCATGGTGGGTCAGGGCAGCGGCGGCTACCACTGGGGAGCGCTGCTTGCCGACCTGGATGCCGACGGCGACCTGGATGCAGTGAGCAGTACCGCGCTTCCCGGCAACATCTGGGTGTGGCGCAACGATTCCACGCCCGCGGGGCTTTCCTTCGGCACGCCGCAGCTCCTGGGCTACTCGAGCTTCGCGCGCCACTTCCTGGCCGTCAACGTGGATAGCGACTGCGATCCGGACCTCCTGGAGGCGGACATCGGCGGCAACTACGTGATGGGCTATCCGAACCTGCGCAGCTGCTTCGCGTCCATGGCCCCGGTGCGCACGCGCGCAGAGGAATCGGTGGCCGCGTTCGTGGCCGATGCCCGCACGCTCGGTGACTCGCCGGCCTGCGCGCTGGCGCGGCAGCTGGCCGCGTTCGGCCCGGAACCGGGCGCTGCACCGAACGCCGCTTCGCTCGTGCCGCCTGCGGCATGCGGCCCCTCCGGCGGCGGCGGTCGCTGCGACGAGCCGCACGCGACCCCCGGCTGCTTCACCACGCCTTGCTGCGAGAAGGTGTGCGGCATCGCGCCCGACTGCTGCGAAGTTGCATGGGACGAGACCTGCGTGGACATCGCCGACACCGAGTGCAACGGCCTGGTGTGCCCCTCGTACGGCCCGTGCGACGTGGTGCATGCCGACCCCGGCTGCGAGGACCCCGACTGCTGCGGCCGAGTCACGCCGCTTGATGGCTACTGCGACGGTGCCACGTGGGACTGGGTGTGCGTGGCGCGCGCGGGTGTGCTTTGCGGCCTGCCGCCCTGCACGGTGACCGTGCCCGCCGGTGCCACTGCGGAAGACGAGGTGTGCTACAAGCACCTCAACGACGGCGCCACGCGCGACGGGCAGTCCATGCTGCTTTCCGCCGGACAGACGATCGCCGGCACGTGCACCACGGGCGCGCCGCGCGACACGGACTGGTATTCGCTGGGATCCGGCGTCGGCGCGCGCACGGTGCGGCTCACGCTCGATGCGGAGTTTCCCGCGGAGCTGCACGTGATGCAGGGCGCCATGGCCGGTCCGCTGCGCACCGTGTCGATCGCGTTCGGCGGCCGCTGCTCGCCGATCGTGGCCGAGTTCCCGGTGGACGGCGACCAGTGGTACGCCGTGGTGACGCTCGGCCAGGACGCCGGCGCCATCCGGAGCGGCCAGCCATGCACGCTGATCGATCCGGAGAACCCGCCCCCGCCGGACGAACCGCCCGTCGAGCCCGGCTTCGACGGCAACGCGTACTGGATCCGCCACGACTGCGTCTCGTGCACGGGACAGGTGTTCGGTGACCTCAACGGCGACGGCGTGGTCAACGGCAGCGACCTCGGCCTGCTCCTTGGCCAGTTCGGCGTGCCGAACCCGCCGGTGGGCGACCTGAACCACGACGGCGCCGTGACCGGCGCGGACATCGGGCTGATGCTCGGTGCATGGACGGTCGGCTGATCACGGACTGCGCATTTATCGCTCTTCCGGCTTCGTTCCTCGACTTTCCCGCGACCCGTGATAGGTTTGCAACCATGAGATCCACGCTCTGCGCGCTGTCCTTCCCGTTGTTCGTCGCACTCCCTGCGGGTGCGGCGATGCAGGAGTGGTCGTGCTCGCTGACACCGGTGAGCACCTACTCGCAGCAGACGAACATCGCGCTGCCCTTGGTCGGCAACTGGATCGGCAACTACGACGCCGTCACCAATCCCACTGGCACGCGCACCATCCCCGGCCTGTTCGGCGGTTCCGGCAACAATCCCATCGCGTTCAGCTCGACGGTGAAGCCGAAGGCATCCATCAGCAACACGCATCCGTCGGGCACCTTCCGGTTCGGCTTCGACCAGGCCACGGGCGTGGTGGATGTGGTCAACCTGTCGCTCGACCTGCTGGGTGGGCAGTCGGGCTCCATCAACACGTCGATGCTGCTCACCTACGCGACGTTCCGCACGGCGCAGCCAACATCCACGTTCATCGGTCTCACGAACGTGGAGGTTCCGGTGGACAGCGGTTCGCTCACGGGCGCCACCGCGCTGCAGTCGGCGGTCGCCATCGGCGCAGCGACGGCCAATGCCGACGGCACCTGGAACTTCGCGGTCACCGTGCCGGTCAACGTCACCGTCTCCGGTACTGCGCTCGCGCAGCCGTTTGCGAGCACCTCGCCGGCCGCCATCGCGCTCACCGGGACGATCGCGATCAACGGCAGCGTCATCAGCATCACGTCGCAGGGCTCCGTCAACGACAGTGCCTCCATTCCTGCGCCTCCGCCGCTCGTGAACGCGCCGTTCGACCTTCCCACGGTGCTGCCCGCGGGATCCGTGGCGCGCCTCCTGATCAACGGCACTTTCTCCAATGGCACCAGCACCACCACCGCCAGCTCGACCCTGGTGATGACCGGCACGCCCGCACCGATCCTCGGCGACCTGAACCTCGACGGCCGCGTGAACGGCGCGGACCTCGGCCTGATGCTTTCGGGCTGGGGCCAGCCGGGGAACACGGACCTGAACCGCGACGGCACCACGAACGGCGCCGACCTGGGACTGCAGCTCTCGAACTGGACGGCCGGCTGACCGCGCTGCGGCGCATGCGCCGCGCGCGGGTCACGCCTTCGGCATGTTCGGCATGTTTGGCATGGACCACGGCAACTGCGCCAGGTCCACGTTTCCGCCGCACAGCACGCAGACGGTGGGTCGGTCCAGGCTTCCGCCCACGCGGCCTGCGAGGATCGCGGCCACGCCCACCGCGGCGCTCGGCTCGATCACCAGCTTCTCCTGCATGAAGATCACCCGCATGGCGGCGATGATCTCGTCCTCGGAGACAAGCGCAATGGCGTCCACCAGGTCGCGGATGACCGGGAAGGTGAGTTCGCCGAGCGGGGTGCGGAGCCCGTCCGCGATGGTGACCGGCGGTCGCTGCGCCGCGCGCACGCCGGTGCGCTTTGATTCCTCCGCATCGCCCGCAAGCTCCGGTTCCGCACCCACGATGCGGATGTCCGGGCGCAGCGCGCGTGCCGCGATGGTCATCCCGGCGAGCATGCCGCCGCCGCCCACGGGAATGACGAGCGTCCCGGCATCGGGCACCTGCTCCAGGATCTCGAGCGCAATGGTGCCCTGGCCGGCCATGACCCACGGGTGATCGAAGGGCGGCACCATGGTGGCGCCCGTGCGGGACTGGACCTCGGCGGCCATGGCCTCGCGTTCCGCGCCGGTGTTGCCGCTGGTGACCACGTGTGCGCCGGCGCGCTCCACGGCGGCACGCTTCGAAGGCGAGGCATTCGCGGGCATCACCACGTGTGCCGGCATGCCGCGCTCGGCGGCGGCGGTGGCAAGTGCCAGCGCGTGGTTTCCGGAGCTGTGCGTCACCACGCCGCGCGGCGCATCGGCCTCCGGGATGCTGCGCACCGCGTTCGTGGCGCCGCGGATCTTGAAGCTGCCCGTGCGCTGCATGGACTCGCACTTGAACGTGACGGGCCGTCCGGCCAGCGCGGACACCGCCGAACCCGCAATGGCCGGCGTCCGGATCACGAACGGCGCGATGCGAGCCGCCGCCGCCGCGATGTCCGTGCCCGTCACGGCGTAGTTGCCGCTGGCGCTCATGCCGTGGCCTTCGCGATTCGCTCGCGGCCCCAGAGGATCCAGCTCGAATCGGGAAGCGAATGCCCCATGCTCCGCATCATGAAGCTGACCTGCGCATTGTGGTAGAGGGCGTGCGTCGGCACCTGCATCAGGGCATCGCCTGCGAGCTGCCGGAACTCCTTGCCGTCACGCACCCGCACCACCACGCGCGCGCACTCCGCAGCGGTCAGCCGTGCCAGGTAGGCATCCCAGCGCGTGCGCGCTGCCGCGAAGCCGGTGCGGATGGAGGCAATGTCGGGGAACTCCTGCGGCGTGGCCATGGTGATGGCGGCGTCGCCCTCCAGCACGCCGATCCAGATCCGCTCGGCACCGACCAGGTGCACCAGCGTGCCGTGGATGCTTCCCATGCCGATCGGGAACTCGCGCCGGAAGTCTGCGTCGGGAATGGCTGCCGCCGCATCCACCGTGCGGCCGGTGAGCCATCGGAGCCAAGCGTGTGCGTCACGAGCGGTGTTGACGGGGTCCATGCGGCGCACGATAGCTCCGCCCGCGAGGGCACCCGGGCGCGCATGCGCCGTGATCACGGGGGTTCCGGAGCTCGGTCAGCCTGCGTCTGCCAGGCCCCAGACGAAGCTGTGGCGATACAGCTTCCGCAGCAGGGAGATCCGGACGTCCTTGATGCCGGGCACGCCCATGATGCGCGCGCGCAGTTCGTCGAAGTGCGCACCGTCGCGCACCTGGAACTCGCCCTGCACCGGGCTTGTGCCGGTGGTGACGCAGAGGAAGGAGATCTCGGGCATCGCCGAGAGCGCGTGCGTCACTTCCCGCGAAGGGCGCGACGTAGAGACGGAGAAGACTCCCGAGAGGTTGAGCGAAACCCGCGCCGGGTCCGGGAGCGTCAGGATGCGCACCACGCGGTCCGCCACCAGGCGGCGGAAGCGATCGGCGGCGCTCGTCGCCGAGATGCCGGTGTGCTGGGCGATGTCGGTGAACGAGATGCGACCGTCGTTCTGGACGTGGCGGATGATCTGGCGGTCGGTGCGGTCCACCTCGCGGTCGGCGGCTGGCCCGCCCGCGAGAGCCTGCGACTGCCCTGCATCGGCGTATTCAAGGACGACCCTGGTCTCCACGCCGTGGAACAGCGGATTGGCCGTCAACGCGCGGTCGAGGAGCGCGACCATCGACTGCGCGTCGCTCGCCACGCCGCCGAGGACCAGGTCCCACTCGCCGAACGAGGCGCTGACGTAGGTGAATTCCGGATGCTTGAGGATCTCTGCCGCGGCGGCATCGATGTCGCCGCGGACGCGGACGTAGGCGGAGAACTGCACCGAGAGTCCCAGGCACGCGGGCGGCACGAACCCCACGATGCGGACGGAGCGTTCGTCGATCAGCCTCGCCAGGCGGCGGCTGACGTTCGCCTCGGAAATGCCGGTCTGCTGTGCCAGGTCGCGGCCGGATGCGCGGCCATCGGAAGCGAGCAGGGCGATGAGCTTGCGATCGGCCTCATCGAGGGGCGCAAGGGACGGATCGGAGTAACGGGGCGGGCTTCGGAGCATGGGGAATTCGGAACGACATTTCCAGTCCCAGGTGCGTGGCTGACGCTCATTGCGCCAGTTGCACCCGACCCCCGGACCTTGCCATTCATGCCGGCGCCCAACTGCGCACCTGCATTGCACGACGCTCCCAGAACCGGCAATTGCCGGGTCCCCCAGACGTCGTTTTCCCCGGACATTTGTTCCAGCCATCGCGCCGCCCGTGCGGTTGCGAACCGTGCCACGCGCTTGCCGCGAGCATGGTGGCGAGTCTATCGGTCACAAACGCAAGTGGCATGAATGCCGTGGACGTCATGCAAACTCCTGTATTTCGGCGATTGATTCCGGGGAATCTTGCGCAAAGCACCTCTGCCGTGAGGCGTAGACTTCTTGCTGTTCGCTCGGGGCGCGGCCGCACCACGGTCCGCTGAGAAGCACCCGCGGAACCTGACCCGGTTCGTACCGGCGTAGGGAAGCGAACGGCATGCG
>CAMBSR010000140.1 GCA_945870475.1 Phycisphaera mikurensis NBRC 102666 | reverse complement strand
GGATCCCCGCGGGAATCTTCACCTCGATGGATTCGCCGTTCACCTTGAACGATCGCGTTCCGCCGAGCGCGGACGTGGTGAAGTCGATGGTCTCCTCGGCCTCGGCGTTGCGGCCCTGCTGTGGCTCCTCCGGTTCGTCGTCGAAGCCGCCGCGCCCGCGTGCGCTTCGCCCGCCGCGCCCGCCGCCGAACATCGAGCCGAACATCTCCTCGAAGCTCGACGGGTCCACGTTCTGCCAGCTCTGCCGCCCGCCGCCCGCGCCGCCGAACGGTCCGGCACCGCCGAACGGATCGCCGCCGGCACCCGGGCGCGGTCCGCCGCCGGTGGGCCCGCTCCTGACGCCGGCAATGCCGAACTGGTCGTAGAGCTTCCGCTTCTCCGGGTCGGAGAGGATGTCGTACGCCTCCTGCGCCTCCTTGAACTTGGCGTCCGCCCCTGCGTCCTTGTTGACGTCGGGGTGGTACTTGCGGACCAGGACGCGATGCGCCTTCCGCAGTTCATCGTCGCTGGCGTTCTTGCCCACGCCGAGGATCTTGTACAGGTCGGTCTCCATTGGAGTTCCGCAAGTATAGGAACGGCCGGAAGGGGATCGATCCCGCACGGTCGGCGTACGATCACCCGCGTCGATGAATTCCTGCACCTCCAAGAACTCCGACGGCGCGGCCTCCATCTCGCTGCCCGTGCTTTCCGCATCGGCGCCGCGTCCCACCGGCTTCGGCTCGCGCCGCGGCTGGACGCGTGCCGCGGTGCTCGCAGGCGTCTGGCTCTTCATGATCGCGCACCTGGTGCAGTGGCTGGCGCTCGGCACCACGCTGGCGCCCATCGAGCCCAGCGAATCGATGCAGACCGTGAAGGACGGCATCGTCACCGTGGGCGGCATCTTCTTCGCCGTGGCGCTCCTCTCCACCGCACTCCTCGGCCGCTGGTTCTGCGGATGGGGCTGCCACTGGGTGGCCATCCAGGACGCCACCGCGTGGGCGCTGGCGCGCGCGGGCATCCGCCCCAAGCCGTTCCGCTCGCGCCTCCTCATGTGGATGCCGCTGGCGCTCGCCCTCTACATGTTCGTGTGGCCGCTCTTCTACCGCTTCGCGCTGGCGCCGTGGGTGCAGCCGGACCTGCGATGGCCGGGCTTCACCGCCCAATTCACCACCGACGCGTTCTGGGCCACCTTTCCCGGCGTGCTGATGGGCGTGCCGTTCCTCCTGGTGAGTGGCGTGCTGGTGGTGTGGCTCCTGGGCACCAAGGGCTACTGCACCTACGGATGCCCCTACGGCGGATTCTTCGCGCCGCTCGACGAACTCGCGCCCATGCGCATCGTGGTGGACCACGACCGCTGCCACCAGTGCGGCCACTGCACCGCCGTCTGCACCAGCAACGTGCGCGTCCACGAGGAGATCCGCGACTTCGGCATGGTGGTGGACGTCGGATGCATGAAGTGCATGGACTGCGTCAGCGTCTGCCCCAACGAGGCGCTCAGCTTCGGCCTGGGCAAGCCCGCCATGCGCATCGACCGCTCGGGTTCGCGCGCCGCCGCATCAGCGGAGCGTCGCTGGGACCTCACGTGGGCAGAGGAGATCGTGCTCGCGGCCGTCGGCGTCGCCACGCTGCTTGCCGTGCGTGGCAGCCTGCTCGCCGTGCCGCTCCTCTTCGCCTCCGGCATCGCCGCCTGCACGGTGTTCATCGCGTGGAAGGCGTGGCGCATCCTGCGCGACCGCTCGGTGGCGTTCCACGGCATGCGCCTGCGCTACCAGGGGCGCATCGGTGCCTCCGGCGCGGCATGGCTTGCGTGCGCGGGCACGGTGCTTGCCGGCGTGGCGTATGTGGGCGCGCTCAACGGCATCGTCTTCCTCGCGGAGCGCGCCGATGCGCGCGTCACGCTCCCCGCCGAGGTGATCTTCAACGAGGACGCGCAGACGGCCTCGCCCGCCATGGAGCAGGACGCGCGCCGCGCGCTTTCGCTCTACACGATGGTCTCCGCGCCGCCCGAGGGCTGGAACGCCATCCCGTTCGGCCGGCAGTCGATCGACCTGCATCGCGCCTACCTCAGCGCCGTCGTCCGTGACATGGAGGGTGCCGAGCGCATCATGCGCCGCTCCTGGGAGCGCGATGGCCACGACGAGGCCATCGCCGCCATGATCGGGCGCATCGCGCGTTCCTTGCCCTCGCGCCGTGCCGACGCCATCGCCTGGTACGACGAGGCGCTCGGCGCGCATCCCGAATGGCAGCGCCTGCGCGAGGAACAGGTCACCTGGCTCGACCAGCAGGACGAGTACGCTCGCGTGATCCAGAGTGCGCGCCAGGGCCTTGCGGCGCGCCCCGACGATCTCCTTGCCATGCGCCGCCTCTCGCTGGCGCTGGTGGAGCGGGGCACCATGCCGCTCGAGATCGAGGAAGGCGTGGAGCTCATCCGCCGCACCATCGCCATGGCGCCCAACAACGGATTCGCGCACGCAGCGCTCGCCCGTGGCCTGGTGCGCCAGGAACGCTGGGACGAGGCCGAGGCGGAGTTCCGCCGCGCGCTCGAGCTCGAGCCCTCTTCCGAGGTGATCCGTTCGATGGCAGAGGAAGCAGCCGCGCAACGCGCCGCCGCCGGACGCTGAGTCAGCTCGCGCCGCCCCAGTTGCTGAGCAGCGTGCCCAGGTCGCCGCCGTTCACGACGCCGTCCTCGTTCAGGTCTGCCGTGCATCCGTAGCTCCCGCAGCTTCCCCAGTCGCTGAGGAGCAGGCCCATGTCCGCGCCCCCGATCTCGGCGTCGCCATTCAGGTCGCCGAGCCCGCCCGCCTGCCGCGCCAGGCGCACGGCCTTCGCGGCGTCGATCCGTCCCCAGCCGGTGCGATTGTCGAAGCCCGCGTTGGAGACATCCACGCAGGACTGCACCAGCAGGTTGACCAGCTGCGGTCCCGGCACGTTCGGCGCGGCCGCGTGCATGAGCGCCAACGTGCCCACCGCGAACGGCGCAGCCATGCTGGTGCCGCTGCGGAAGTCCGCCAGGTCCTGCAGCACGCTCGCGTAGATGTTCACGCCCGGTGCGGCAACGTCCACCTCGGGTCCCACGGCGGTGGTTCCGGCAGGCGCGTCCATGGCATCGGTCGAGCCCACGGCCACCACCTCGGGCCACTTGGCCGGCCACGCCACGCCGTTCGCACCGGTGTTGCCGGAGGCTGCCACCACGATTGCGCCGCCGCCCGTGGCGTACGCCACCGAATCACGCAGGTACTGCGGCCCGATGCTGTACTGCAGGCTGAGGTTCATGATGTCGGCATCGTGATCCGCGGCCCACACCAGGCCATCGCCGAGCACCGTGGCATAGCCGGAGCATCCGGTCAGGACCACCACCGGCAGGATGCGTGCGTTCCAGTCCATCCCGGCCACGCCGACGCCGTCGTTTCCCGCGGCGGCGGCAATGCCCGTCACGTGCGTTCCGTGGCTGTTGCACTGGTCGCCCGTGTCCGCGTTGCCGGCCGGCACGTTCCATCCGGGCAGCATGCGCGCGGCGAAATCCACGTGCGGCGTCACGCCGCTGTCGAGGACGGCGATCACCGTGGATGCCGAGCCGGTGGTCATGTGCCACGCGGCGCGCGCGTGCACGTCGGCCCCGGCCATTCCGCTGAATCCGTTGATCGACTGCCCGGTGTTCTCGAGTCCCCACTGGACGGGGTAGCCGGGATCGTTGGGTGCGGGTGCATCGGCTGCAACGCCACCGATGGCATCCACCTCCGCCAATTCGACGGACCCGCAGGCCGCGAGGCGTGCCACGGCACGCTTCGCGTCGCTCCCCGCGGGCAGCGTCACTTCGATCCAGCGGTCGAGCCCGATTGCCTGCGCACGGGCCACGTCGCTCGCCACCACGCGCGCTGCACGCGTGGCGTTCGTGGCGCCGATCTCGGCGAGCGCGCGCAGCATCGCGGCGTCCGCTGCGCCGTCCGCATCCATCGCCACGAAGCGACCGCGTCCGGTGGCGCGCAGCGCGGCACCTGGTACGAGCTTCGCCATCACGTGGTCACTTGCCCATCCGCCTGCGACATCGGGCGCCTGCTGCCATGCATCGGCGGCCACCGCCTGCGGACCGGTGTTCACTCCCGCGGCGGAGGCAGCGGCGTGCAGGAGGGCGGCGGCGATGTGGGAGGCGGCATGCATGGGCAAAACGAGTACGCGCGCCATGGGGCACGCGATCGCGAATTTCAGGACCCTCGAACACTATGACCTGGCAGCCGCCACGCCACCCAAATCCGGGGGATTCCGGCAGGGAAGTCCGTAAATCACCCCTCCAAACCCACCCTTCCCCGGGTTTGCGGCACCCGTTGGCGACCGATAGCATCGAAGTCTTCCATCCGGCCATCCGGATGATCGGATCGACCAACCCCCGCCACGCACCTTCGTCCTGCGAACTTCCGACTCTGGAGCCACACATGTCCGACAAGCGCTACCTGTTCACCAGCGAATCCGTTTCCATGGGCCACCCCGACAAGCTGGCTGACCAGATCAGCGATGCCGTCCTTGACGCGATGCTCGCGCAGGACCCCAAGAGCCGCGTGGCGTGCGAGACCCTGGTGACCACCGGCCTCGCCGTGGTCGCGGGCGAGGTCACCACGAACGCCATCGTCAACGTCCCGGACATCGTCCGCGAGGCCGTCAAGAAGGCCGGCTACGACGACGCTGCCAAGGGCTTCGACTGGAAGAGCTGCGGCGTGAGCGTGGTGCTCGGCAAGCAGAGCCAGGACATCGCCATGGGCGTCGACCGCGAGGGCGCGGGCGACCAGGGCATGATGTTCGGCTTCGCGTGCAAGGAGACCCCGGAGCTCATGCCGCTCCCGATCGCCATCTCGCACGAGCTGGTGAAGCGCCAGGCGATCGTCCGCGAGAAGAACATCGTCAAGGGCCTGCGCCCCGATGCCAAGAGCCAGGTCACCGTGGAATACCTGGGCCTCAAGCCCACGCGCATCGACACCGTGGTGCTCTCCACGCAGCATGATCCGATGTGGAACGGCACCGCCGGCCAGAAGAAGCTCAAGGCAGAGGTCATCAAGCACATCATCAAGCCGGTCCTCGGCAAGTGGTGGAACGACAAGATCACCGTGCACGTGAACCCCACCGGCCAGTTCGAGATCGGTGGCCCGCACGGCGACTGCGGCCTCACCGGCCGCAAGATCATCGTCGACACCTACGGCGGCCGCGGCCGCCACGGCGGCGGCGCCTTCAGCGGCAAGGATCCCACCAAGGTGGACCGCAGCGCCGCGTACATGTGCCGCTACATCGCCAAGAACATCGTGGCGGCCGGCCTCGCCGAGGTCTGCGAGGTGCAGCTGAGCTACGCCATCGGCGTTGCCAAGCCCACCAGCGTCCTCATCGACACGCAGGGCACCGGCCTGGTGCCGGACTCGTGGCTCGCCGAGCAGGTGGAGAAGCACTTCGAGCTCACGCCGCGCGGCATCATCGCCTCGCTCGGCCTGCGCAAGCCCATCTACAAGGCCACCGCCACCCACGGCCACTTCGGCCGCAAGCCCGGCGAGGGCGGCCCCGGCACCTTCACGTGGGAAGCCACGGACAAGGCCGCCACGCTGCGCAAGGCCGCCGAGAAGGCCGGCCTGCTCGGCAAGTCCCATGCGGCCGTCGAGCCGAAGCCCGTCGCCAAGTCCAAGGCACCGCGCGCCAAGCGCCACCTGGCGATGGCGTGACCTTGCAAGGCAACGAAACCACCACCCCACGCATGAACGCACCCTCGCCTGCCCGCGTCGCGGCCCTTGACCGCCTCGCGCGGCAGGCGGGTCGCTTTCCGGATCTTGAGTTCGTCGACATGGGTGGCGCGCCCACCGTGGACGGCGTGGCCCTCGACGGCCGCGACGCCGCGCTGGCCCGCGCCATCGAGCACATGGTGGCGCATCGGTGGATGTCGCTTGCGGCCATCGCGCGCGCATGCGTCGACCGTCGCTGGGAGAACGTGGACGCGCGCGTGCAGGCGGCGCTGCTGGCCGCCGGCGCGCAGCTCTTCCTGTTCGGCAACATCGCCGACCACGCCGTGGTGGACGACACCGTGGAATGGACCAAGGGCAAGGGCCACCGCGGCGCCTCCGGCTTCGTGAATGCCGTGCTCCGCCGCATGATCGCGCTGCGCGGCGAGATCATCGAAGGCCC
>CAMBSR010000139.1 GCA_945870475.1 Phycisphaera mikurensis NBRC 102666 | reverse complement strand
CGATCTTGCGGTCGAGCGCGAAGCCCACCTTCTTGAGCTCGGGCTCCACTCCCTCGACGAACTCCAGGTAGCGCGTGCGCGCGAGCTCGTCGTCGGTGTGGCGGGTCATCTGGATGTAGAGGTTGGCGGCGGCCTCTTCCGCGGCGGCGTCGAGCTCGCTGCGGTCGAGGAGCAGCCGCTCGAGCGAGGCGGAGTCGTGGAGGGTGCGCCCGATGAGCTGCGTGTAGTACGGCTCGAGCGCGGGCCACTTGCTGCCGTCGAGCACGGCGGGGACGAAGGTGGAGGCGGGGGCGTGCGCGGTGGCGGGCGTGTTCATTGGGTGTATTTCCTCGGAGTTCCGGCGGGAGGGGAATGGTATCCCCGGCCGGGGATGATTCCTCGGCAACCGGGCCGCGTTGGGGCTGCGAATTCACGTGGATTTCCGGCCGTTGGATGCTCAGTGGCGGTGGACGCTCACGGCCACGGCGGGCAGGGCAGCGCGGGTGCGCACCTGTTCGGCCAGGAGGTCCGCTTCGAGGCGTCCGCCGCAGAGCACGAAGAGCGTGCTGCCGCTTCCGCTCACGTGGACGGTGCGGCCCGTGGCGGCCTCGATCTCCGCGATCTCGTCCTCGAGTACCGGCTCCACCGCGATGGCAGGTGCGGCCAGGTCGTTGAAGGGCGCGTCGTGGGCAAGGGGTGCCGTGGCGGCG
This sequence comes from Phycisphaera mikurensis NBRC 102666, assembly GCA_945870475.1. Taxonomy (GTDB): domain Bacteria; phylum Planctomycetota; class Phycisphaerae; order Phycisphaerales; family SM1A02; genus UBA966. Next base: position 5,505 of record CAMBSR010000139.1, on the reverse strand, counting down.
AGCGCGCGCACGCGCGATGACTGCAGCGCGGCGTCGGGTCGCATGGCGTCGAACTTGCCGTAGATGGCACCGGTGGGGCACGCGGCCGCGGGGAACGCGAGCACCGCATGAACGTCGGGCAGGTGGTCGTGGTGCTCGAGCCGCTCGCCGAGGCCCTCGACGATGGCGCTGCCGCCGCGGAGGAGGAAGGGCACGTCGCTTCCGAGGCTGCGCGCGATCTCCACGAGGTCGGCGTGCGAGAGCTCGAGATCGAAGAGCTCGACGATGCCGCGCAGCATGGCGGCGGCGTTGCTCGATCCGCCGCCGAGTCCGCCGCCGACGGGGATGCGCTTCTCGAGCTTCATGCGCACGGGCAGGCGGCGGCCCACGTGCTTCTCGAGCGCCAGGTGCGCGCGCACGGCGAGGTCCTTCTGGATGGGCCAGTCGATGAGCGTGGTGCGCGGTGCGTCCGGGGCCCAGATGATGGCGTAGAGGGAGTCGCGGCCGTCGTCCAGGCGACGCAGGTGGAGGTCGTCGGCGAAGTCCGTGGTGACCATCCAGCTCGAGATCGGGTGCATCCGGTCCGCGCCGGGCGCGCCCACCGAGAGCGCAAGGTTCAGCTTGGCGGGGGCGCGGACGATGGTCTGGCGGGGCTCGCTCACGCAGCGAAGGATAGGAAAATGGTCCTGCTGCGCAGGTGCCAATCCCGGGATTTGGCGCATGTGCAGCGGGACCTTTTCCGACGCACCTACAATCAAGCCCATGCTTTGGCAGCCCGCATTGCCCGACCAGTACCAGCGCATGAGCGACGAGCAGCTCGCCGCCGGCATCCGTGCGCGCAAGGCGGAGCTTGGCAACCGCCTCCTGGTGCTCGGGCACCACTACCAGCAGGACGACGTGGTCCAGCATGCGGACCTCACCGGCGACAGCCTGAAGCTGAGCCAGATGGCCGCCGCGGAAGCCGAGCGCCGCGGCAGCGAGTGGATCGTCTTCTGCGGCGTGCACTTCATGGCGGAGACCGCGGACATCCTGACCTCCGACCGCGTGAAGGTGGTGCTGCCCGACCTTTCCGCCGGCTGCTCGATGGCGGACATGGCGCAGTACGACGAGGCCGTGGAGGCGTGGGACGCCATCGAGCGTGCCGCGACCGGTACGAAGGTGCGCATCGTTCCAATCACCTACGTCAATTCGAGCGCTGCCATCAAGGCGTTCGTCGGCTCGAAGGGCGGCGCCTGCTGCACCAGCTCCAACGCGGCGCAGGTCTTCGACTGGGCGCTCGCCGGCGGTGACACGCCGCTGGCAAAGGGCGAGGAAGTCCGCATCCTCTTCCTTCCGGACCAGCACCTGGGGCGAAACACCGCCAAGCGCAAGGGATTCGTCACGGAGTTCGACGCCGCGCCGGGCGTGCCCGCGCAGACCGCGCTCTGGGACCCGCGCAAGGACCAGGGCGGACTCACCGACGTGCAGCTCAAGGCGGCGCGCGTGATCCTCTGGGCCGGCCACTGCAGCGTGCACAAGATGTTCCGCCCGGAGCACATCGACGACGTGCGCGCCGAGTACGCCGATCGCGGCGGCATCACCGTCATCGTGCACCCGGAGTGCTCGCAGGACGTGGTGGACGCCTCGGACATGAATGGCTCCACCGAGCACATCATCCAGACCATCGAGCATGCGAAGCCCGGCACGCGCTGGGCGGTGGGCACCGAGATCCACCTGGTGAATCGCCTGGCGAAGGCTGCTGCCGCGCGGGATGTCTTCGTGCGGATCCTCTCCGACTGCCAGTGCCTCTGCACCACGATGTACCGCATCGACCAGCAGCACCTCCTGTGGGTGCTCGACGGAATTGCCGAGGGACGTTCCCCCAACGTGATCAGCGTGCATCCGGAGGCGAAGCGCCTGGCGAAGCTGGCGCTCGAGCGCATGCTGCGGAATTCGGCGCCCGCGGGGCAGGGCGCGGTGCGTTCGCGCGCAGCAGGCGCGGCGGCCCTCGTAGACTGACGGCGTGAACGACCACGCAGCACCTTCGGTTCCTCCCGCATCCCGTCGTCGCGGCGCGCGCATCCTGGCGATCGCGGGCGGCGTCCTTGTCCTTGTCCTCGGGCTCGTGGCGCTGGCGCCCACCTTCGTCAGCTGGGGCCTGTTCCGCGGCACCATCCTCGGCGCGGTGTCGGGCGCGGTCAACGGCACGGTCTCGGTCACCTCGCTGAGTGTCGGCTGGTTCAGCGGCGTGGACGTGCGTGGGTTCATGATCGACGATCCGTCCATGGGCAACCGCGTGCAGGTGGATGCGCGCGTGGAGCAGGGCATCTGGCATGTGCTGCGCTCGGGACTCTCCGGGCTCGATGTCAATGTGTCGGGTGCGGTGAAGACGCGTCGCGAGGCGGACGGCACGATCACGCTGTCACGGCTCGCGCGCACCGCGGAACCAGGCGCGGCGAAGCCGGCCGCGGCGCCTGCGGCCGGAGGCAACGGCGGCATCCTTCCGGCAGGGCTCGATGTGCGACTGTCGGTCGACGGCATCACGGTCGAGGTGGTGGATGCCTCCGGCGCGGTCTACGCCGCGGTGCGTGATTTCAAGGGTTCTGCCCACGTGGCTGCCGGTGGCGAGACCACCGCGAAGTTCACCGCGCGCACGGAGCTGCAGGGCACTGCCGGCGCGCTTGACCTCGACGTGGCCGCACCCGGGATCTTCGATGCCGCCGGCGCACTGCACTTCAAGGGAACGCCGATCACCGCGTCGATCAAGGCAAGCGATGCGGCGTTCCTCGCCGGTGGTGTGGGGATCCGCGTGAATGACGCCACCGTCTCGGTGAGCGGCAAGGACCTCACCGGTGCCGTCAATGCCGATGTCCGCGTGGCCGCAAGCATCGACAATCTTCCGCCGAGCACCGTCACCGCGAAGCTCAGCATCGACCGGCTGCTCACCGCCGCCGGCGAGCCGATCTTCGACCTGTCCGCCATCCACGGCAGCGTGCGCGCGGAATCGATTCCCACCACGCCGTTCCAGCGCTTCGTTGCCGGCACGGGCATGGAGCTTGGGCGCGACCTGGGCCCGCGCATCGACCTGGACACCACCTTTGCCGATGCCACCGGCGGTGCCATCGAGCTTTCGCTGCGCAGCGATGCCGTCACGCTGCGCGCCAGTGGCTCGGTGGACCCGGCAACGCGCGCGGCCACGCTTCGCACGGTGGAGGCGGACGCCTCGCTTGCGCCCGCCATGCTTGCCGACGTTGCCGACCTCACGGTCTCCGCGCCCGCGCGACTCTCGCTGCGCGCGCGCGATGTGGCCGTTCCTGCCGCCGGCGCCGATGGCGCGTTTCCGGCGGATCGCATTTCCTTCGATTCCACGTTGACCCTCACGCTTGCGGGGCTGCAGGTCCCGGGTCCGGATGGGCGCGTTCCGCTCGACATCTCCGAGATCCGTGGCACGCTCAAGGCGGCTCCGATTGCCGATGGCATCGCGCTCGATGTTTCCGCGGTCTCGGCCAGCGCGGCGAAGGCTGCGCCGATGCACGTGGTCGCTTCGGCGCGCCTGGGCGGCGTCTTCGGCGCCTACGGCTCGCTCCGCGTGGAAGCGCTGCCCACCGCGCTGGTGCGCCCCTTCATGCCGCGCGACATGGCAATCGACGTGGCGCGCGACGTGGGCAGCAGCATTGCGCTCATCGACGCGAGCCTCGGCAACGGCAGCACGCCGGCGTTTGCGGTGCGCATGGATGCGCCGCTCGTGCAGGCCGAGCTCCGCGGCGCCGTGGCTGCGGACGGCGCGGTGCGCGTGGAGGGCGGTTCCACGCTCACTGCCAAGGCGATCGAGCCTGCGCTCCTGGCGCATTTCGGCGTGGACGTGGATGCGCCGCTTGCGGCATCGGTGCAGCTGAAGAAGCTTGAATTGCCGGGTTCTCTCGGCATGAACGTGGGGAAGATCGCCGGTGACGTGACCGTGGACATCGGTCCGGCCCGCCGTCAGGCGCCCGTGCATCTCCTGGTGGGGAAGGGCGCCGACAGGCGCAGCTTCGAGCTCGGCGAGATTCGCCTGGAGGCCGTCACCGCCGCGCTGGGCGAAGATGCGCGCGTGAAGGCGCAGGTCTCCTTCGACGGCATGCCGGTGAAGGTCTCCGTGGCCGCTGCCAACTTCAAGGATCTCTCGCAGCAGTCGATCGACTCCGCGGCGCTGCTCGCCGACGTGAGCATTGCCGGCATCTCCGCGGCGCGCGTGGCTCGCGAGGTTCCCGCTGCCAAGGACATCCTGCCGCAGGTGGGCACCGGCGTGTTCGACGTGGGCGTCCGTTACCAAGGCTCGCTCACTGACGGCCGCGGCACGATGGCGCTGACCTCCGGCTCCACCAAGTTGGACGCGAACGTGACGCTGACGCGCGAGGCGCTCGCCGTGAACGCGGAGCTCACCACGAACGTCGAGCCCGGACTCGTGCGCGCCGCGGCGCCGGGATTCGCGGGTGCACTCGCTGCTCCTGCGAAGCTCGGCCTGCGCGTGGAGTCGGTGAGCATGAAGCGCACCATGCCCTGGGGCTTCGAGTTGCCGACTTCGGCAAAGGCGAACATTCGCCTGGCGTCCGCCACCATGACCGGCATCCCCGGGCTTTCCGGCGATGCAGCCGTCACCGATCTTGCGCTCGACGTGGCGGTTGGCCTCGGTGACCGAATGACGGCCAACGGAACGCTCGCCGCCAAGCTCTCCGGCCGCCGCGCGGGTGCGGCGCTGCAGCAGATTGCGCCCATCGACGCGCGCTTCGGATGGCGCGCCGCGTCCGGCACGCAGCCCGCGGGCTGGGACGTGGACGCGAAGCTCGACGGCATCAGCGGTGACGGCCTGGCCACGCTCATCGACCTCGATGAATCGATGCGCAAGGAGATCGGCAAGGATGCGCGCATCACCGCGAAGGCCACGAGCGCCGGCGAGCGGGACATCGCCTTCGAGGTGCAGTCGACGCTCGAGCGCCTGAAGGCCGACCTGCGCGGGCAGCTCGCCGGCGACGAACTGATCATCGCCAACAGCTCCGCGGACATCACCATTCCGGGCGCGCAGGCCACCGAGCTTCTCAACGCCATCTCGGCGAAGGACGACGAGGGCGGCAAGAAGAAGGAACCGGCGTGGAAGCAGGTGGGGGCCGTGGGCGTGAAGGCAACGCTCACCTCGGTGCGCGTGAAGATCGGCGGTTCGGGCAGCGATGCCGCTCCTGCCGCCGCGGCGCCCGCCGTCGCGCCCACCGCGCCGGGCACCGTTGCCACGAAGCCCAGCATCAAGCTTCCGCCGGGCACCTCTGCCGTGGTGCGGCTCGATCTCCGCCCGGTGACGCTGGTGCCCACCTCGGGCGAGACGGTGGTGGTGGAGACCGTGTCGGTCGCCATCGACGCGCCGGGACTCACCAAGCCCGCCACCGTGAAGGCGAACGCCAGCATCTCCGGCACCGGCACGGGCGCCGCGAAGTTCCCGCTTGCGCTCGATGCCAAGCTTGTCGACTGGGGCAGCGCCGACGGCAGCATCCTGGGCGATCGCATGCGCGTGGACGG
>CAMBSR010000138.1 GCA_945870475.1 Phycisphaera mikurensis NBRC 102666 | reverse complement strand
GCTTCCGGTCAGTGCAACACACCCGCAGACCTCGGGACGTGCTCAAGCGTCGCAGGGGGCGGATACCACACCATCGCACTCCGAAGCGACGGAACAGTGCGATGCTGGGGAAGTAATGACTACGACCAGTGCAACACGCCCGCCGGTCTTGGGAAGTGCTCAGGCGTTGCGGGGGGCGGATACCACACCATCGCACTCCGAAGCGATGGGACCGTGCAATGTTGGGGACGCAATAGCGGCTATGGTGAGACCACCACACCAATCGATCTGGGGACATGCTCAGTGGTTGCGGGGGGTTGGGGATTCAACTCCATCGCTCTCACCCGCCCTGACTGTGATTCCAACGATGTAAACGACTACACGGAACTCGCTGGTCACGACTGCAACGCCAACGGCATCCACGACTGCACGGACAGTCTCGCGGGAAACATCGAAGACTGCAACAACAACGGTCTTGGCGACTCCTGCGAAAAGCAACTCCAAGTGCTTGCTTCCTCCGGGCAAGTCGGTCCCATCGGCGCACTCACTCCGCGGGTCTTCACAGTGAGCAGTGCCGTCGAAGCACTTGAACCCGATGCAGTGACCATTCGCATCCGCGCTCGTGGCGACTTTAGCGGCGGACTTGAGTACGTCCGCGTCCGCATCGGCAGCACCTTCGACCGCAACGCGCTTGGTGGAACAGTCGACTGCGGCGCTGGAACGCCGTGGCAGGAATTCACGATGAGCGCAACGACGTTCAACCAATCGTTCGAGCCCGATGGTTCGCTCCGCGTCCGACTGGATCCATCGACGGCGGTCGATTCCAACCTGTGCCCCGAGGGAACGTGGGTGGAGGTGCAACTCAGCTACTTGGGAGCGCGTTCCACGGACTGCAATCTGAACGGCGTCATGGACACCTGTGAGATTGCCGATGGGCTCACCGTCGACAGCAACCACAACGGTGTCCCCGACACCTGCGAAATCCCCTTCACCGCCTGCCCAAGCGATTTCGACGGCAACGGGATCGTGAACGGCGCCGACCTCGGTGCGCTCCTCGGTTCATGGGGCCCGGTGACCCCGGGCATCCCGGTGGACCTTTCCGGCGACGGAATGGTCAACGGCGCGGACCTGGGAATCCTTCTGGGTGCCTGGGGGCCCTGCGCCAGCTGAGGCGGCCGGAAACTCTCCCATAACCCGCCAATTCTCCCGGATTCCCGTGGCGCGCGGCACGGATCCGGGCAACCATGGTGGCGATGCCCATTCCCGACCTGCTCACCAGCGGCCTGCTCCAGGCCTGCATGGCCCTCGGTACCGGTGCGACGGACGTTCCCGCGCCGGTCTGGGTGTTCTTCGACGACAACCGCGCGATGCCCGCGTCCATCGCGGACACCGCACTCGCGCCGCGCGCGCTGGAGCGCCGCGCGCTCCGACTCAACGCGGTGAGCGGCACCAGCCTGAGCACGCCGCTGGTGGCTGCGGCAGCCGCGTGCATCCTGCAGGCACGCCCCGACTACGGGGTGGCGCAGGTCCGCCAAGCGCTCTTCGCCACGGCCTCGCGCTCCGACGCGCAAGGACTGCACCCGGACCCGAACTTCGTCAAGGGCCACGGCCTGCTGCGTGCGTACAACGCGGCGATGTTCGGCAAGAACTTCGCCGACCTCAACATGGACGGAGCCGTGAACGGCGCCGACCTCGGCATCATGCTCGGCGAGTGGGGCCGCACGGGGAACATCGGTGAGGTCTGGGGCGACCTCAACAGCGACGGCGTCGTGAACGGCGGCGACCTCGGCAGGCTGCTCGGGCAGTGGGGGTGAGAATTTTCACCGGGTTTGGCCGGAGTGTCCGCACACATCGCTACCTTGATCCCATGGACGTCACGCAGCTCAAATCCCGCCTCGAACGCCGGCCATTCCTGCCGTTTCGCATCCACCTCGTGGATGGGCGCAACTTCGACATCACCCGCCCGGACTGGACCATGGCCATCCCGCCCTATCGGCGCGTGTTCATCGCACGGCCGGAGGAAGCCAAGGGCCGCAATCACCTGCCGATCGAGGAGATCGACGCGCTCTTCATCACCAGCATCGAGGACCTGGCAGTGGACGGCCCGGGCGAATCGGGCACGGCAGCGGCGTGACCCAGTGCACGCGCGCGCCACTGCGGCACACTCCGCGGAGGTAGCCTCCCGCGCATGATCATCGCGCTCGCCGCGTCGCTTGCCACGTCCGCGTTCCTTGCACCGCCGGCCACTGCCGCGGCGCCCGCCGAACAACCCATCGTGATCCGCTCCGGACTGGCGCTCGCGACGCCGTCGCCGCGCACCGCGGCACGTTCGCTCATCCGCCGCGATGCGGTGGAAGCGCAGCTGATTGCCGGCACGTTCGTCACGCCGAAGGAGGGGGCGATCCCGTTCCCTGCGCCGGCGGCTGCCAAGCCCGAGGCGACGGGCGATGCGAAGGCTCCGGCGCCCCGCGCCTGGACCGCAATCACCGCCAACAACGACGGCGTCTTCGCCGGCGACGAAGGCTCCGCCTTCACCGGCGGCTGGGTCTACGCCACCGTGGACAGCCCCGCCGAGCGCGTCATGCTCCTCGAGGCCTCCGGGCACGGCAGCGTCTTCGTGAACGATGAGCCGCGCGGCGGCGATCCGTACTCGTGGGGCTTCGTGAGCATCCCGGTGAAGCTGAAGGCCGGCAGCAACGAGTTCCTCTTCTCCGTCGGCCGCGGCCGGCTCGCCGCCAAGCTGGTGCCCGCACCGGCGCCGGCGTTCGTGAGCGATCGCGACGTGCTGGTGCCGTCCCTCGTGGCCGGACGCATGAACGACGGGCCCGTGGGCGTGGTGGTGGTGAACGCCTCCGACGCCCCGCTGCGCGGCGCGCGCATCCGCGTCGCGAGCGACCTGCCCGAGAAGGACGCGTGGGTGGAGCTCCAGGTCATGCCGGGGCTCACCGAGAAGAAGGTGGCGCTGCCGGCGCGGTTCACTTCGTCCAGCGCGGGGGCTGCGGGCAGCAAGCGCGCCGCGAAGGTCACGCTGGTGGCGCGCGATGGCACCGTGCTCTCCTCATGCGAAGTCACGCTCGCCACCGTGAGCTCCAGCGACCGCCGCGTGGTGACGCGCACCAGCGCCATCGACGGCAGCGCGCAGTACTACGCCGTGGTGCCCTCCACCGCCGATCGCAACGAGAAGGACCCGATGCCGGGCATCCTTTTCAGCGTGCACGGCGCAAGCGTCGAAGCCACCAGCCAGGCCGCCGCCTACGCGCCGAAGGACGAGGCCCACGTGGTGTGCCCCACCAACCGCCGTCCGTTCGGCTTCGACTGGGAGGACTGGGGACGCCTCGACTTCACCGAGGCCGTGGCGCACGCGCGCGCAACGCTCGTCAATGACCCGCGACGCAGCTGGCTCACCGGCCACTCGATGGGCGGCCACGGCACCTGGCAGCTGGGCGCGCATTTCCCGAGCGAATTCGCGGCCATCGCCCCGAGCGCCGGCTGGATCAGCTTCGGCAGCTACACCGGCGCCACCAGCGCCGGCAACGCGCCCACCGACGACCCGGCCGCCGCCATGCTGCTGCGCGCCGGCCGCGCAAGCGACACGCTGAGCATCAAGGAGAACTACCTCCAGCAGGGCGTCTACGTGCTGCACGGCGACGCCGACGACAACGTGCCGGTGGACGAGGCGCGCGAGATGTTCAAGCAGCTCGCTTCCATCAGCCACCCGGACTTCCAGTACTACGAGCGCCCCGGCGCGGGCCACTGGTGGGGGAACGAGTGCGTCGACTGGCCGCAGCTCACGCAGTTCCTCTTCCGCCACACGCTGCCCGAGCCGAAGGACGTGACGCGCGTGCGCTTCAAGACCGTCTCGCCGCAGGTGAGCCAGCGCAGTGGGTGGGTGCGCATCCTGCAGCAGGAGAAGCCGTTCGAGGTGTCGGGCGTGGACCTGGCACTGGACACTGCCAAGCGCACCATTTCGGGCACCACCGGCAACGTGGCCACGCTGGAACTGCAGCCGCCGCTCGAACTTCCCGCCGCCGGAAAGCCTGCCGAAATCACCATCACGCTCGACGGCCAGTCCGTCACCGTGACGCCGAAGCGCGGCACGCCGTTCATCCGCATGCGCCGCGAGCAAGGTGCGAAGGGCACGGCCATGTGGGGCCTGGATCCCGTGAATGGCGACGGCAGCAAGCCCGCGCCGATGCCGGCCGACGAGAAGAAGCCCGGCCGCGGCGGCCCGTTCAAGATGGCGTTCGCGCACGGATTCGTGGCAGTGGTGGGCACGCAGGGCGATGACGCGGCAGACGCGCTCCTCATGGCCAAGGCCCGCTACGACGCCGACCAGTGGTGGGTGCGCGGCAACGGCACCTTCGAGATCATCACCGACACCGCGTTCGACGCGAAGCAGTACCTGACCCGCAACGTGGTGCTCTACGGCAACCACGACCAGAACGGCGCGTGGGCCACGGTGCTCGGCGACACCGCGCCGGTCGACGTGCGCAACGGCGCGTTCGTGGGCCCGACGTCGCGGCACAGCGGCGACGACATCGCCGTGATGTTCGTGCACCCGCGCGCCGACTGCGACCAGGGCCAGGTGGGCGTGGTGGCCGCCACCGGCACGAAGGGCATGCGCGCCGCGATGCGCACGCCGGTCTTCAGCGCCGGCGTCGGCATCCCCGACCTGGTGGCGTTCCGCGCAGGCATGCTGACCGACGGCGCCACGGGCGTGATCGAGGCGGGCTACTTCGGGAATGACTGGAGCGTGGACCGCGGGACGTGGATGCGGCGGTGACTCCCTGAGCCGAACGGTCGTCGCCGCAGTGCGCGCCGAAGCGCGGAAATCCGCCGGCGGAGCGTATCTTTCCCCGCATGTCCACCGCCACCCCGGGCTCCGGCGGTCGAGCCGACGCCCGCATCGACACCCTGCTTTCCCGGCTCCTTGACCTCTCCCTCCGGAACCGGCTGCTCAACTTCAAGCCGACCAAGCAGTCGATGTGCGTTGCGGCCGGCGACGTGGCCGGCATCGGCGCGGTGGAGGACGCGTTCTCGCGGCCGGGCGCCCCGTGGCTCCGCATCGCGCCGACGGCGTTCCCCGACGACGTCGCCGCGCAGTGGGAATCGACCAACGCCGACCTGCGCCGCGGCATCCTGCGCATGCGCACCACGGACGCCCGCTGCGCGACGGAAAGCATCGAGATCTTCCGCCGGGCCCAGCGAACGCTCGACGAGACCGGCGCCAACCCACTCTTCCTGGTGATCGGCACGCTCGAGCATCTCGACCCGGAGAGCGGGCAGTCGGCGCGCGCGCCGCTGATCCTGGTGCCGCTCGAGATCGCACGCATCAGCAGCACCGAGGGATGCCGGGTGCGGCGTTCCGAGCAGGACATCACGCTCAACGCGGCGCTCGACGAATTCCTGCGCCAGCGCCATCGGCTCGAGCTTGGACTGCTTGAACTGCCCGAGGACGACGCGGGCGTGGACGTGCGGAAGATCCTGGACGGCGTGCGCGCCCGCATCGCGACCCTGCCCGGCTGGCACGTGCACGAGGAGGCGCACATCGCCTGCCTCGATTTCCGCAAGTGGCCGCTCTGGACCGACGTCCGCGACCGTCGCCCGCAGGTGGTGGCGCACCCGGTGGTGGGAACGGTCCTCGAGCGACGCGCCACGCCGGCACCGCTCGAGAACACCGTGCTGGAAGCGCAGGATCCGGCGCAGCTGGCGCTGCCGCTTCCATGCGACGGCAGCCAGCTCGCAGCCGTGCTCGCCGCGGGTTCACGGCGCTCCTTCGTCCTGCAGGGGCCGCCCGGGACAGGCAAGAGCCAGACCATCACGAACCTCATCTCCCATGCAGTGGCGGGCGGGATGCGCGTTCTCTTCGTTGCAGAGAAGCAGGTGGCGCTCGACGTCGTCGCGCGTCGGCTCGAGGGCGCGGGGCTTGGCCCGTGGATGCTCAACTTGCATCCGGAACGCTGCGGCCGGGCCGAGTTCGTTGCACAGGTGAAGGACGCGCTCGACCGGCTCGACAGTGCGCCCCGCTCGGCGAACGTGCCCGCACCGAGCGGCGAACGCGCAAAGCTCGCCTCGTTGCGCGATGCCACCGCCACGGTGCGCGCGTCCGGCAAGTCGGCCTATGGCGCAGCGGAGCGACTGGCGGAACTCGCCGACGGCCCGCTCCCGGGCGCAGCGTTCGACCTGTCGCGCACCGTGAACGCGCTGGTGACCAAGGCGCAGGTGGATGCCATG
>CAMBSR010000137.1 GCA_945870475.1 Phycisphaera mikurensis NBRC 102666 | reverse complement strand
GGAGAGCGTCCAGCGCTCGTCGGCGCGCGGCGTGACGGCGGAGAAGGGCACCTCGACGCGGTTCGAGTCCTTGGCGGCACGGCCGACGGCGCGCGTCAGCTTGAGGAGGAACGCGTCGTCCGGCGGGGCATCGGGAATGAACGGCAGTTCGGCGAGACGGCCTTCGTCGAGCGTCCAGCCGTCGGCGCGCCCGGGAGTGGCCGGACGCCACGTGGCGGTGATGGCGCCGCGGCGCAGGTCGGAGTCGTCGAGGCCCGCGGGAAGCGCCGTGCGCAGGTCGCGCAGGAGGAGTACATGCACGCCGCAGCGCGCGCCGCTCTGCAGGATGCTGGCGAAGCGCTTGGCGGCCTGGTCGGAGACGTTCACCGGGAAGTCTGCCATCACCAGGAAGCGGTACGGCTCGGCAATCTCGCCCGCCTGCTCGTTGTACGCCTCGATGGAGGGGTACTCGTTGCGCAGGTACTTCTGGATCACCGTCTCCATGTGCTCGGTGAGGTCGGCCAGGCGCTGCTCGATGTGCTTGGGGTCCGTCCAGATGCGGTCGGTGACCAGGAGCTCCATCTCGTCGGCCAGGTGCATGAACCCGGCAAAGCTCTGGCCGAGTCCCACGGGGTCCACGAACGTGAAGCGCGCCTTTCCGGCGGGGATCGACACCAGGATCCTGCTCACCGCGTTCTGCAGAATCCGCAGGCCGTCGGCCCGGCGGTCCGTGGGGGCCTCGATGACGAGCGACATCCGCGCAGGGGCACCGAGGAACGCGGGGATTCGCCAGACGGTGTCCGCATCGGCGCCGGGCCATGCGAGGGCGGGCGACGTGGGAGTGGCATCGGGCACGGAGCTCAGTCGCAGGTCCACCGCGCCCAGCCGGATCACGGGCAGCGTCCGCAGCGGCGGCGTCCATTGATCCCAGCCGGCCGCGTCCCATGCGCGTGAATGCGTTCGGTCTGCGTCCTGCAGGCCGCCGATGCCGTGGACGATCTCGGACTGCGCTTCCTTCCATCGCGCGTGTGCCGCGTGGGTGTTGGCGCGCTCCTGCTCGTCCGCTTCGTGTGCCACCGCCGCGAAGCGCTCCTCTTCCTCGGCAAGGGCCTGTGCGCGGCGTGCCTTGGCTTCCTGCGTGAGGCGATCGTGGGTTGTCTCGGCCTCCTCGAGCGCCAGTGCCCGCTGCTTCAGCACCTTGGCCTGGTAGTGCGGGACCTTCACGTCCACCTGCGCCAGGAACTCCGACAGCTTCCGCTCGATCTCGGCAAGCTGCGGGTTGAACATGGCATCCGCCGTGGCCAGGTCGGCATCGCGCGCCTGCTTGGCGGCGTCTTCCTTCTCGCGGCGGGTGCGCTCGGCGAGTTCGATCGCCCCGCGGAGCGCGGCACGTGCCGTGGCCGCGCAGGCGAGGAACGGCAGGTACGCGGACTTCACCTCCCGACGCGCCATGCCGTAGAGCACGGCAGCAACCACCACGAAGAGCAGCGCGCCTCCCGATGCGCCGACTGCCCAACTCGGCATCGGCACGCCCATGGCCTCCGAGTCCTTGAGTGCCATGCCGGCCACCGCGCCGCCTGCCACCATCAGCGCGGCGGGGATCACCAGGATGGGTCCGCGGAAGAGGCCCGCGATGCGGCAGGCGCGGAGCTTGGTGAGCGACTCGGCGAGCGTGTTCATGCTCGACTCGATGTTGGTGGCGCCCTCGGGGACGCCGGTCGGCTCCGGGAGCGTGCGCTGGCGGTAGCCGTGGACCGCCTGCGATGCCGCGGTGGTGAATTCCTCGAGCCGCGCCTTCCAGGCATCAAGCTCCGCAACGCGCTTGGCGTTGGACTTGCGGATGGACGGGATGGCGGCCTCGTAGACGCTCTCGGCCATCCACACCTTCTCGTCGTAGGCGGCGCGGGCGTCTTCCTCGTGCTGCTCGGCCTGGCGGGTGGCCTTCGCGCGGACGGTCTTCTCGTCCAGCTTCACCTTGAGCGAAGCCTCGTGTGCGGCGGTCTCGATCTCCTCCGTGCGCCGCGCATACTCCGCGTCCACCGCGGCCAGCTGTGCGGCGAGCGACACCTCCAGCGTGTCGAGCGCGCTCCGGTGCATCCGTTCGTTCAGCGATCGCCCACGGGCGCCCCGGGCAACGGCCTGCCGCTCGGATTCCGCGCGTTCCGCGCTCGCGGACCAGAGCAGGTCCACCAAGGCGCGCTCGCGGTCGAGCGGCGTGGACTTCTCCGTTGTCTCGTCGTGGGGCACGGCGCGATGATATGGCATCGCACCGCCGCGGTCAGCGTTCCTCGTCTCCGCATTCCCGGCGGACGCGCTCGAGAACCTCGTTCATCGAGTCCATGGCGTTGAGCGTGGCGCGGAGCGTGGATTCCATCGGCTCGATCTGCTTGCGCCAGAGCGCCTGGGAGACCGGGTCGTCCCAGGTGTCCTGCGCTCGGTGCCACGCCACCAGGAGCTGGCGATGGGCGTCCTTCAGCTTGGCGCGGGAGCCGGAAATGCTCATGGCTGCTCCTCGGTGGGCTGGGCGTCGGTGGCTGGTTCCGCCGCCTCGGCGGGTGCGGCGGGCTTCGCCTGCGCGTCGGCATCCGCCCCGTCCTCGCCCCCGCGGCGCATGTTGGCGGAGGTGCCCAGGATCTCAAGCAGTTGCTCCGATTCCTGGCCCCCGCGGAGGTACTCCTCCAGGTGCTCGGTCATGCGCTTGAGCATGGCATTGATGCGCGGCACGTCGCGGTCGAGCATCACGTGCATGCCGGTGAGGGCGCCCTTGAAGACCACCGCCTGGCGGGGGAGCTCCGTGGACCAGCGCTTGGTGTTGCGAAGCTTCTCCTCGCAGAACTCCAGGCGCCGCTGTGCGCGCTCGAGCGCCTTGCGCTCGTCGACCACGCTCGGTCGCGCCTCGGGCGTTGCCTTGATCTCCTGCTTGCGAAAGAGCGCGCTCTTGCACTCCACCACCTTGTCCTGCGACTTGCGGATCTGCTTGCGCCAGGTGTCCGGGCGATCGGACTCCAGCCATGCAAGCGTCCGCTCGATGTCGCCCTCGGCCTCCTCGAGCGCCAGGCCGAAGGTCTCCGCGGCCTGGATCAGCTGCGCCCGGAAGCGCTCGATGGTCTCGATGTCGGCAACCTTGACCTGTTCGCCCATGGATGCCTCGCGATCGCGGTGCGCTGATCAGCGCTGGTTGAGGTACGCCTCGGCCGCATCGGCCTTGCGCAGGAGGTAGGGAACGTGCTGCTCCGCGGCCTTGCTGAACTTCTGCAGGACGCGGACCGTGGTCTCGAACTCCTCGCTGAACTTCGCCTGCTCCTGGTCACGCCAGGTCTGCGACAGCGTGGCCATGCGCGCATTCAGCGCGCCGGTCTGCTGCTGCAGGTCCATGGAGAACTTCTTGAGGTCCTGCGCGAAGCGGCGGAGCTCTCCGGGGTCGACGACTGCCTTTGCCATGGTGCGCTGTCCTTTCGGGCGTGCGTGCTGCGCGGTGAATCGGACCGTCCGTCAGTGAGGGTTCGCCGCCGGGGCGGGCGGGGTTGCGGGCTTCTCCGCGGTGGCTGCGCTTGGCGTACCGGCCACCGCCTGCTCCTTCTCCATGGCCACCACTTCCGCGGTGGAGTCCGGATACACGAGCTTCGCCTGGATGATGCCGTCGCCGATCCCCACGAGCGCCCAGCCGGCAATCAGTCCGGCGCAGACCGCTTCCTTGGAATCGACCCACAGCTTCCAGCCGAACTCTCCCACGCGCTGCAGGTAGCGGTGCTCCATGGCGCTGAAGAAGGCCGCGCCGATCCACATCATGATGGTGGATTCCGGCGGCAGCACCACGCCGAGGCCGATGCCCACCGCCGAGAGCGGGAACTTGCCGCGGCTCCTCATGCGGAGCGCCTCGAACACGATGGCGATGAGCGCACCGGCCAGCATGGCCCAGGCCGCGGACACCGGCAGCACGCCCCACAGCTTGGCGATGCCGTCGGCGCCCGTCTGGATGGTGGTGCCGGTCGACTGGCCCATGCCCTCGATCACCTTGGAGATGGCGGCCCACTGGATTGCGCCGGGCACGGCCCAGTTCTGCGTGACGTGCTGCTCCACCGGCGTGGTGTCTGCGCGGTTGGAGAGGAACAGTACGTAGAAGAGCGGGGTGGAGGCGAGCGCGCCCGCCACGATGCCGATGCAGTGCCCCCACGCCTGCTGGCGCGGCTTGGCGCCGAGCATGTAGCCCGGCTTGATGTCCATCAGCAGGTTCGACGCGTTCGATGCCACTTCCGTGGTCACGCCCGCGGTCATCAGGTTCGTGCCCGGGTTGGTGGGCTGGATGGCACCGAAGGTGAACTGCGTGATCTTCGAGAGCGAGCCCGTCGGCGTCGTCGAGGTGAGCGCCGTCGCGTTCGCGGCGATGAGCGTGAGCAGGATGATCATCGGGATCGAGAGGGCGCCGAGCCACAGGCTGACGCCGAACCACTCGTGGTTCAGCCAGATGATGGCCGCGGAGACGAGCGGGACGCCCACGAAGCTCAGCCACAGCGGGAGCTCGATGTGCTTCACGCAGTCCTCGCCCGCCTTCTTGCGGCTGAAGATGCCGGTGAACGCCGACAGCAGGAGCTTGGGCTTCGCGAAGAGCCCGAACATGGAGGCCGTGACCATCATGGAGACGCCCCACCAGAGGCACCACGACTGCGTCAGCCACGGGCGGCCGAAGACCGCGTCGGCCATGGCATAGGTACCGTCGGCCTGCACGATCTTCGAGAAGTTCTTCGGGACGATCTCGCCGTACTTGATCATGATGGGCGCAAGCACCAGGTAGTTGGTGACCATGCCGATCAGCAGGCTGTTGGCGATGCGCATGCCCATGAGGCCGCCGGCGCCCACCATGGAGAGGTCGAACATGACCTGCATGCCGAGCTTGTTCGCCGAGATCCCGGCGATGTTCGGGAACCAGCCGGTGGCCTTCTCCTCGGCCTTGTAGAGCCAGCCGTCGAGCCGCTCCGGGATCTTCCAGAGGCCGTCCTTCGCCTTCGCCGTTCCGATCGCCGAGATCTGGAGGATGGACATGTAGCCCTCGGCCACCAGGAACTGGAGTCCGGCGCCGATGCCCGCGGCCCATGCGAGCGCCTTCGCCTTGAAGACGCCGTCGCCCACGCCCTTCTCGGTGGCGTGGTCGGGGTGCGGGATGGGCATGCCGTCGGCGTCCTGGTTGCGCGTGCCGCCCGCGGGTGCGTGCGGGTACAGCGAGTCGAGCACCACCGCGCAGGCGCGGCCTTCCGGGAAGGGCTGCTGCTCGTCATTGATGAAGCGGCGCTTCATCGGGAAAGCCACCAGCACGCCGAGCAGGCTGGCGATGACGTTCCACAGGAGGATCTTGTGCCACTCGAGCACCGTGTCGGTGACGAACATGTACGCCATCAGCGCGCTGATGAGCGGCCCGGTCATGTAGCCGGCGGCGGTGGCCACCGACTGCACGGCGTTGTTCTCCAAGATCGTCATGTCCTTGGAGATCTGCAGCCGCGACAGCGTCCGGAACATCACGAAGCTCAGGATGACGCTTGTCACGCCCACACCGAGCGTCCAGCCCGTCTTGGCGCCGATGTAGAGGTTGGTGGCGCTCAGGATGCCGCCCAGCATGAACCCGGTGATGGCCGAGCGGATGGTCAACTGCGGCATGTTTCCGCGGTAGACGTTCTCGAGCCACCAGCGATCCTTTTCGGCGCGGGTCCAGGTGCGGGTCTGTTCGTCGGTGAGGTGTGGGAGTGCCATGGTGAGGAGGGCGGCGGAAGCCGCGGGGCAAAGGTTAGCGGCGGGGGTAGGCTGACGTGCATGGAGCCGCGTCGCGCCATCGCCCCGCCGACCGCTGCGTTGCCGCCGCGAGCGCCCGGCCCGGCGCCGTCCGTGTTCCTGTCGGCGTTCCGCCGGGGATGGGCGGGCCTTCGGCACGGCTTCGTCGCGCTGATCCTGGGGGTCACGCTGGTGGTTGCCCTTCGGGTACCGGGCGAGATTGCCCAGGCGCGCTCGATGCAGCAGGTCGGGGAGTTGGTGCGTGTGCTCCAGGAAAACGCTGCCGACTTCGAGCCGGGCGCATCGCGCGGGCGGGGGCCTGACCTCGAGGCACTCGCCGCTGGCGAGGGCGATTTCGTGACCTCCTGCTGCATGCCGTGGCTTCTCGAGCTCCTGGTGATTGCGCCGGTCTTTGCCGGGCTTTCCATCGCGGCCGCCCGGGCGACCACGGGCCACGTGGGGCTCGGTGACCTGTTGACCGGCTTCGCGCGGTGGGCGCCGGTGGTGCTTTCGTCGTTCATCATCCTGCTCGCAGGGACGGG
>CAMBSR010000136.1 GCA_945870475.1 Phycisphaera mikurensis NBRC 102666 | reverse complement strand
AGATGTCCGGCGAGCGCATGGCGGTGGCCGAGGAGACGCACGACCAGGAAGAGGAGCAGAGCTGCTTCAGCGACACGACGCACCTGGACTTCCGGGCGGGCATGCAGGGCATCGTGAGCATCCTGCGCGGCGATGGCGCGCCGGGGGTGATCGCCACGGTGGCCACGGTGGATCCTGCGCGTGCCGAGGCGATGTCCTCGGCGCTCGCGGCGGCCGTGGCGGCGATGGACGCGATGCCGGCACCGTTCGACCGGGCGATCCGTACGCCCACGGGAAGCCCGGAGCACGCGCGGATCACGGCGGCCATCGCCGCGCTCGAGAAGCTCGGCGAAGCGGTCTCGGCCGCGGCGAAGGTGATGGGCTACTCGCTGCCCTCGGAGCCGCAGGGTTGACGCATCGCGGAACGATCACCGGTGCGCGTCGGCGCATGCGCACGGCCGTTGCTGCGGGCGCCATGGCGGTCATCGTTGCGTGGTGCGCAATCGCGCCGCGCGGGGATTCGCCCGCCGATCTCGCGCGACTCGGTGGCCCGGCGACGGTGGAGATCGCCACGCCGGATTCGTTCGGGCTGTCCGCGCCCGGCATCACCAGCGAGGAACGCCGCGCCTTCAGCGTCGGCAACTCGTTCTTCCGCGACAACTGGGTGGCGGCACCGGCAAGTACCGAGGGGCGTGACGGCCTCGGCCCGGTGTTCAACGCCAACTCCTGCAGCGCGTGCCACGCCGACGACGGCCGCGGCCGCCCACCGCTTGCGCGCGGCGAGGTGGGCCTGGGGCTCGTGGTGTTCGTGAGTCCGCGCGATGCCGACGGCGCGCCGCATCCGCTGTACGGCAAGCAGCTCCAGGACCAGGGCATCTCCGGCGTTGCGCCGGAAGCGGAGATCGTGCTGCGCGCGGTGCCGGTGCCGGGCGCGTACCCGGACGGCACGAAGTTCGAGCTGGCCCGCTGGGAAACATCGTTCGAGCGCCCGGCCTACGGCCCGCTCGGCGACGTGCGCACGTCGCTGCGCATCGGCCCGCAGGTGATCGGCGGCGGCCTG
Source organism: Phycisphaera mikurensis NBRC 102666 (assembly GCA_945870475.1). Classification (GTDB taxonomy): domain Bacteria; phylum Planctomycetota; class Phycisphaerae; order Phycisphaerales; family SM1A02; genus UBA966. The sequence continues at coordinate 5,322 of CAMBSR010000136.1, read as the reverse complement.
CTCGAGGCAGTGCCCGATGCGGCGATCGCCGCGCGCGCCGACCCGGACGATCGCGACGGCGACGGCATCTCGGGCCGGACGCACATGGTGACCGGCGCGGATGGCAACCGGCGCGTCGGCAAGTTCGGCTGGAAGGCATCGCAGCCGACGCTCGAAGGGCAGGTGATGGCCGCGCTGCACGAGGACATGGGCATCACGAACGACGCGCACCCGGCGGAATCCCTGAGCGCTGGTGAACGCGCGGCAATCACGGCGCCGAGCGGCGGCAGCCCCGAGGCGGACGCGCACAAGGTGGGACGTCTGGCGCACTACTGCCGCGTGCTTGCCGTGCCGATGCAGCGCGGTACGGGCACGCCAGAGGTGGAGCGCGGACGGCGCGCCTTCACCGACACCGGGTGCGCTGCATGCCACGTGCCGACGATGGCCACCGGCGATGCTTCGCCGGTGGCGCTCCTGCGCAACGCGACCTTCCATCCGTACACCGACCTCCTCCTCCACGACATGGGCGACGGCCTCGCCGACGACCGTCGCGACGGCGACGCGACCGGGCGCGAGTGGCGGACGCCGCCCTTGTGGGGCATCGGCCTCGTGGAAACGGTGAACGGGCACACGCGGTTCATGCACGACGGGCGCGCACGGAACCTCGAGGAAGCGGTCCTCTGGCACGGCGGCGAGGCGCAGCGCTCGCGGGACCGATTCATGGCGATGCCGGCCGCGGATCGCAAGGCGCTGCTCGCCTTCCTCGAATCGCTGTGAGGGGTGCGGCCCACGCTGCAACGGTCCCTGCGCAGGACCCCGGGCCCGGTCTATCATCCCGCCCCATGTCCAAGGCAACCATCAAGACCGCAAAGGGCGACATGTCCGTCGAGTTCTTCGACGCCGACGCCCCGAACACCGTCGCAAACTTCACCAAGCTGGCCAAGCAGGGCTTCTATGACGGCCTGAGCTTCCACCGCGTGATCAACGACTTCGTCATCCAGGGCGGATGCCCCCAAGGCACCGGCAGCGGCGGCCCCGGCTGGAAGATCAAGTGCGAGACCGGCGGCGGCAACCAGCGCCACGACCGCGGCGTCCTCTCCATGGCCCACGCGGGCAAGGACACCGGCGGCTCGCAGTTCTTCATCTGCCACAGCCGCAACAACACGGCGCACCTCGACCGCATGCACACCTGCTTCGGCAAGGTGGTCAAGGGCCTCGAGGTGATCGACGCCATCAAGGCGGGCGACAAGATCGTGTCCATCACGGTCGACGAGTGATCAACAACGGATGGCGCGGACCTGTTCCGCGCCATCCGCTTTTTTGACGCAACTACGCCGATGCATCGCACCGGGGCCGATGGCCACGGCCGGCAGCGGGCGATGGCGGGCAGTCGGCCTGATCGCCACGCTCACTTCTCGTCCGACGATTCCTTCTTCGCGTCCTTCGAGCCCGGCTCCGTCTTTGCGACGACCGGCGGGAATCCGTTCAGCTGGCGCCACAGTTCCTGCCACAGCGGGACGTTGCGCAGCAGCACCCATGCCTTGGCGCGCACGCCCTGGCGGAGGAAGCGCGGACCGGGCCATGGCTCGTCTGCCGCATCCGCGGCCACCACGATGCGGAAACGTCCCGCGCCGTCGTCGGTGGCGTCCACGGAGATCACCTCGCCGCCGAAGGTGCCGCGCGGCGCTGAACGCGTTCCGGTGCATGAAGAACGACGCCCCGGCGCATTGCCGGGGCGTCGCGTTTGGTGGGTTGCGTCGGGGCCGACGGATCAGCCGGCCTTCTTGACCGAGCCTTCCATCGGGGCGGAGGGATCGGTGTGGTGGTGCACGAGCTTCCAGTCGCCCTTGTCCATGCGGAACACGTTCGTGGCGCGGACCTTGAACGGGATGACCTTGCCGTCGACGTTCATGGCGCCGGCCACCTCGGTGCAGCTGACGTAGGCCATGTCGGCGCCGACGCCGACCTCGACGTCCTCGCAGGCGAGGCTGCCGCCCATCTTCATGGCGGCTTCCTTCTTGAACTGCGCCTCGACGGCCTTCCAGCCGACCTGGCGACCGCCGAAGGGACCGCTGTTGCTCACGCGCTCGCTGTGCTCCCACACCAGTTCCATGGGCTGCGAGTTGCCGCCGAGGTTGGCGTTGATGGCGCCGTAGAACTCGGCGTTGGCGCGGCGGAGGCTCTCCTCGGGCGTGAGCTTCTCCTGCGACTTGTCCTTTGAGCCGGCGATCTTGGAGATGGCGCGGGCGGCGCATCCCGGGGCGAAGGATGCGAGGGCAAGCGCGGAGGCGAGGACGGCAGCGGCAGGAATGAGATTCTTCATTGCCATGGAGGCTAACAGGAACGTACAGCCGCCCCGCGGACACGGCGATCCCGCTTCGCCATAGGCTTTCCGCGTGTTCGAGCCGCCGCCCATGGATGTCCAGCAGGAACTCGCCGCGCTCCGCGCCGAGGTGGCGGAAGTGCGCCGCATGCAGGACGAGGGCTGGATGGACGAGGTGCGCGCGCAAGAGGTGCGTGCGATCGTGACCGATGTGCTTGCCGATTCGTCGACGCGCACCAACGAGGTGGGACCGATCTGGCGCAGCCCCTACGGCGGCGGGCAGCGGATCATGAGCGGCGACGGCAACTGGACCTTCCTGACGGCCGTCACCGAGCAGGTGAAGTTCGTCTACGCCAACGCGTATGGCGGGGATTCCGATCCCACGGACCAGCAGACGGCGTGGGGCATGGAGCAGCGACGCCTCAACCTGATCATGTCCGGTACGGCGATCGACCCGAGCATCTCCTACCTCTTCATGATCCAGTACGACTCGCAGCCCGACCGATGGGCGGACAAGCCGAACACGTTCTCCCCGGTCTACGCGTGGGTGCAGAAGGACTTCGGCGATGGCTGGACGGTGATGGTGGGCAACCAGAACATCCCGTGGGACCTGCAGTCCAGCTTCCTCGAGGGCTGCAGCCTCACCGTGGGTGACTACTCGATCTTCGACTACCGCTTCGGCGTGGGCCGCGAGGCCGGCGTCAGCACGCAGTACCAGGGACAGGACCTCCGCGTCCGCGGAGGGGTGTTCAGCCAGTTGGGCCAGCAGTACGACTCGTGGGACAGCGACGAGACGCTCTCTGCCGCGGTCACCGGGCGGGCGGAATGGAAGTGGGGTTCCGCATGGGACGCGCTCGAGGTGGAGTCGAGCTTCACCGACAGCGAGCCGAGCGTGGTGCTCGGCATGTCCGGGGCCTGGAGCAACGGACGCGCGCAGAACCCCTCCTCGCCACCGACGCCGAGCGCGCAGGGAATGACGGCGGACGTGATCGCCCGGATCTCCGGGCTGAACCTCGAGGCGCAGGTGGCGTACATGCGCGATGCCGCGGGCGCGCCCGAGCTCGGATGGTCGACGGGCACGCAGTTCCAGGCGGCGCTGTTCCTGACCGACAAGCTGGAGACGTTCGTGCAGGCGTGCTGGTTGGATACCTCCGACGTGCCGTGGATCGCCCAGGCGGGCTTCAACTACTACTTCGCGCGCAGCCGGCTCAAGTTCACCACCAAGGTGTTCGTCCCCTTCGGCGGCGGCAACATCAACGGCATCGGCCAGCTCTCGGGCGGCCTCGGCATGCAGTCGGCGAGCAACAACGCGAGCTTCGTGGCGCAGATCCAGATGATGTGGTGACGCTGCGGCGGCGGTGGCAGCGCACCCCGAAGCAATAGACTCCCGCACCATGACCGCAAGCATCCTCCTCCTCGGCTCCGGCGAACTCGGCAAGGAATTCACCATCAGCGCCAAGCGGCTCGGATGCCGCGTGGTGGCGGTGGACCGCTACGCGGGCGCCCCCGCGATGCAGGTGGCCGATGCGCACGAGGTGATCGACATGCTCGACGGCGCGGCCATCCGGCGCCTGGTGAAGCGCCACAAGCCCGACTTCATCGTGCCCGAGATCGAGGCGATCCGCACCGAGGAGCTCCTGCGCCTGGAGAAGGCCGGGCACTCCGTGGTGCCGAGCGCATTCGCCGCGCACATGACAATGAACCGCGACGCCATCCGCGACCTCGCATCGCGGGAGCTGGGCCTGCCGACGGCACGGTTCGCGTACGCGCGGAGCGCCGCCGAGCTGCGCGAGGCGATCGTGCGCAAGGGCGGCACGGGCCTGCCCTGCGTGGTCAAGCCGACCATGAGTTCCTCCGGCAAGGGGCAGTCCGTGGTGCGCACGCAGGCCGACATCGCCAAGGCGTGGGAGTACGCCGTCGGCAACATGCGCGGCGACAAGCGCGTGGTGATCGTGGAGGAGTTCATCGACTTCGACTACGAGATCACGCTCCTCACCGTGAAGCAGCGGCGCTCGCAGGGCGGCGGCACGGTCTTCGTGGAGCCGATCGGCCACCGGCAGGAGCGCGGCGACTACCAGGAATCGTGGATGCCATGCCCCATGAAGCCTGTGGCCAAGCGCGCGGCGGAGCGAATGGCGAAGGCCGTGGTGGAGCGGCTTGCGGGCCCGGACGGCGCGGGCATCTTCGGCGTGGAATTCTTCGTGAAGGGGAACCGCGTGATCTTCAGCGAGCTCTCGCCGCGGCCGCATGACACCGGCATGGTGACGCTGCGATCGCAGGATCTCTCCGAATTCGACCTGCATGCACGCGCGATCCTCGGCCTTCCGATCCCGGGCATCCGCTACGCCGGTCCCACCGCGTCCGCCGTGGTGCTGGCCACCCGCGACTCGGAGCGCGCGCCGAAGTACGCCGGCGTCGACAAGGCGATGGCCGTGCCCACGGTGGAGGTGCGGATCTTCGGGAAGCCGTCCACCCGCAAGCACCGTCGCATGGGCGTGGTGCTGGCGCACGGTGCCACGGCCGCTTCCGCGAGAAAGACCGCGATGAAGGCTGCCGCCATGATTGCCGTGCGCTGACGGCTCAATCCGGCCCAATCGCCTTGCGGGGCGGCTGAGCGCCGCCACTGCCCCTCCGGCGAGGGTGCTAGGCACCCGTTGGGCCAATGGCGTCGGTTCGGCAATGGCCTCACCGCCGCTGGTGTGTGCGTGCGTTCTTAGCGCGGATTCACGCCGAAGCTGGGCTTGATGCGCATTCCGACGGCGTAGACCGCGGATGCGATCGCAAGTCCGATGAACCATGCATAGGGATAGAGCGCATCGAAGGTATTCGGTTCGCCGTCGATCACTTGCACGGACTTCAGGAAGCCCGGGACGTTCGGCGCGACGCCGGCCACCAGCGCCAGCATGGCGACCCAGTTGATGCCCGCGTAGCGACCCGTGGTGCGGTAGAGGTCCGGCACGTCCAGCTCACGGCGGCGGAGGTACCAGTAGTCCACGATCATGATGCCCGCGATCGGGCCA
>CAMBSR010000135.1 GCA_945870475.1 Phycisphaera mikurensis NBRC 102666 | reverse complement strand
GGAAGCACATCGGAAAACTATGCGCGATCGGCCCATGCACCAACGCCTGTTGACGCGTCCCTCACGCAATCTGCACAATCGGCTTGCGAATCCCTCGCGATCCGAATAGAAACTCGCCCCCATGGCCCTGCTCACCGCACTGCTTCTCGCGCTTTCCTCGCCCGCCGTCCTGCCGCAGGTGCCGTCGCCGCAGGCAGCTGCGACGCTCTCTGCGGGCGACCAGGCGCGCCGCGCGCTCCAGTTGTCCGTCATGCCCTCGATCGTCACGGTCACCGCCTACCAGCGGGTGCCCGATGGCACCCCGCACGAAGGCCGCTGGGCCGTCGCCGACGAGTCCCCGTACCCCGGGTTCGCGCGCGCCGCGGTCTCGAGCGGCATCGCCGTGGGCACCGATGGCACGGTGATCTGCTGCCGTTCCCCGCTCGTCCTCGAGAACGGGGGACTCGCCGAGCAGGTGGACGTCGAGACCTCCACCGGCGTGCGCGTGGACGCGGAGCTCCTCGGGAGCGAACCGACCATCAACCTCGCGGTGCTTCGGCTGAAGCCCGCGGAAGGCCAGGCGGTGGGCGGCCTGGCGCCTGCGCGGATCGGGAAGGTGGATTCGCTGGAGATGGGCGACAGCGTCTTTGCGGTGGCCGATCCGTTCGGCGCGGCACGTACCTTCGCCCCAGGCGTGGTGATGGCCCTGCCCGTGGCGGCCTGCTACCAGGCGGACCTCACCGGCAGCTTCATCCATGGAAGCATGGCGATTTCCCCTGAATCCGTGGGCGGCGCGCTCGTGAACGCCTCCGGCGAGGTGCTGGGCATGATGGTGCCGCCGCCCTCGCTCCAGCCCTCGGAGCGCCTCCAGCCCCACGCCTACGTCACGTACTCCATGCAGATCGACACCGCGCTCGGCGTGGCGGAGGCCCTCACCCAGAAGCGCTCGAACCACTCGCCTTGGACTGGATTCTCCGTGCTCTCGCAGCAGGAGCTCAAGGCGCGCATGAAGGACGATGCCGCGTTCGCCGCGCTGCCGAAGCCCGCGTTCGGGCTGCTCGTCGACGATCTCTACGACCCGAGCCCCGCCACCGCGGCAGGCGTGCGCCGCGGCGACTTCGTCACCGAGATCAACGGCACCAAGATCATGGGCGTCGTCGATTTCCAGCAGTCGCTCTACTACTTCAGCGGCTCCCAGGTACCCGTCAAGTTCTTCCGTGACGGCAAGGACCTCACGGTGATGCTCAAGATCGAAGAGCGGCCCGCGGCGGCAAACCGAAACTGAGCGATTCCCACATCGAAGCCGGGTGACCGATCGTCGCCGCTGCAAGCGCCGCTGCGACCGGGTGTTGCGCAGTCGCGCTTCGTGCGTTAACTCATCGCTCATCGTTTGCTCAGCGTCTCCTCATCGACGCCACGCAATTGCTTTGCAGGGCGTGGGCATCCTTCGCGCTGAACCGGAACGTCCGGTCCTCGCGTTCTGCACACCTCTCTGAGGAGTCACAAAGAAATGACCCGTATCACCCTCGCAATCGGCGCGTCCGCCGTCCTCGCTGTTGCCGCCTCGGCCACCGCGCAGACCTCCGTGCGCACCGGCCCGAATTCCTCGGCCTCCCCGTACGTTCGTCCCACCACCGGCAGCGCGGTGCGCGACATCGTCTCCATCCTCACCGTCGGCGACAGCGTCGACGGTTACCAGATGATCGGTATCCCGGACGGCATGGGCGCGTTCACCAACAACAACGGCAGCTTCACGCTGACCGTGGTCCACGAGCTCGGAGCCACTGTTGCCAGCGGGCAGCGCGCGCACCAGCCCACCGGCTTCGCCGGCGGCGCGTTCGCCAGCAAGTGGACCATCGCGCCCGGAACCTTCGCTGTTTCTTCCGGCGCTGACGTCATGACCTCGGTGGTCACCTCGACCAACGGCACCGGCGGCACGCGCTACAACTTCGCCCGTTTCTGCTCCGCTGACCTCGCCGCGGAAATCGCCTACTTCAACGCCGCTACCGGCAAGGGCACGCAGGACCACATCTTCATGTCGGGCGAAGAGGCCGGCACGCCGGGCCGCATGATGGCGATGGACGTCGAGACCGGCGTGGCCTACCAGCTCCCGGCGTTTGATGCGGTGCAGGGCAGCTGGGAAACCGGCTGTGCTCGTCCGTACGCCAGCGACACCACCCTGGTGGTCGCCACGTCGGATGGCGGCGCGAACCGCGTGTTCGTGTACCTCGGCACCAAGCAGGACACCGGCACCCCGGCTGAGAAGGCCGGCCTGATCGGCGGCAACGCCTACGGCATCCAGGTGCAGGTCAACGGCGCCAACGTCGCCGCCGAGACCACGGCGAACTGCTTCGGCTCCACCTCGCCCGTCTACAGCGGCACCTTCACCTTCACCGCTGCCGGCACCGCTGCCGGCACCAGCTTCCTGCGTCCCGAGGACGGCGCGTGGGATCCGGCGAATCCGCGCGACTTCTACTTCGTGAACACCGCGTCGATGACCAGCAACTCGCGCCTGATGCGCCTGCGCTTCAACGACGTGAACAACCCGCTCGCGGGCGGCACCATCGAGGCGCTCCTCATCGGTAACGAAGGCCAGAAGATGATGGACAACATGTGTGTCTACAACACCCCGGCTGGCGCCACCATGGTGATCATGCAGGAAGATCCGGGCAACAACTTGCACAACGCCAAGACCCACCTTTACAACGTGGCCACCGACACGCGCACCACGATCCTCGAGTCTGATCCGGCTCGCTTCGGCAACGGCACCACCGCTGCCACGGCTCCGTTCAGCCAGGACGAGGAGAACTCGGGCGTGATCGACGCGCGCGACCAGCTCGGTCTCGGCTGGTTCATCGGCAACATGCAGGCCCACTACACGCTCGCCGCTCCGCTCGTCGAGGGTGGCCAGCTGTACGCCTTCTACTGCCCGGAATGCGTCGGCGTCTGTGATGCGGACCTCGCCACGCCGTACAACGTCATCGGCGGCGAGGACCTGGCAAACATCCTCGGCCACTGGGGCGAGGCATACGGCGCCGCTGACCTGAACCGCGACGGCAACACCAACGGCGTCGACCTCGGCGCCCTCCTCAACGGCTGGGGCAACTGCGCTCCCTGACCCTGAAGCACATTGATCGGCCGAAGGCCGAAATGAAGCACCCGCCGCCCGAAGAGGCGGCGGGTGTTTTTTTGCATTCGTGCCCGTCGTGCGTCGGCGTGCCCGCGGCGGCATCGGCCGCACACGGATTCAGCGCTTCTTCGCCGCGCTCTTCGCCGTCTCGGCGCGCGATGCCTTGATGATGGCGTCCGCCGCCTTCGGGTTGGCCTTCGCCTCGAGCAGCGCCGAGAGCATCAGCGGGGCCACGATGGTGGCGTCGCTCTCCACCACGAACATCGGCGTCCTCTCGGTGAGCTTGTCCCAGGTGATCTTCTCGTTGGGCGTGGCGCCCGAGTAGCTGCCGTAGCTCGTGGTGCTGTCGGAGATCTGGCAGAAGTAGGCCCACGGCTTCACCGGCTGCTGCAGGTCGTACTTGATCGAGGGCACCACGCAGATCGGGAAGTCGCCCGCGATGCCGCCGCCGATCTGGAAGAAGCCGATGCCCTTGCCGGCCGAGAGGCGCTTGTAGTCGTCGTAGAAGCCGGCCATGTACTCGATGCCGCTCTTGACGATGCTGGCGCTGCACTCGCCGAACTTCACGTGCGACGCGAAGATGTTGCCGAACGTCGAGTCCTCGTGGCCGGGCACCACGATCGGGAGCTTCGCCTTCGCGGCGGCGAGCAGCCAGCACTCGTCCGGGTTGCCCTGGAACTTCGACTTGGGGAGCGAGAGCACCAGCTCGTAGAAGTACTCGTGCCAGTAGCGGCGCTCGCCGTTCTTGGTGGCCTTCTTCCACATCGGCACCAGGATCTTCTCGACGGCGCGGAACGCCTCGTCCTCGGGGATGCTGGTGTCGGTGACGCGGCGCATGCGCTGCTTCAGGATCTTGGTGTCGTCCTGCTTGGTGAAGTAGCGGTACTCCGGGAAGTCCTTGTAGCCGTGGTGCGCCACCAGCCGGAAGAGCGACTCCTCCAGGTTGGCGCCGGTCACGCTCAGGCCGTGCACCAGCCCGGCGCGGATGGCCGGTGCCAGCGTGATGCCCAGCTGCGCCGAGCTCATGGCGCCCGCCACGGCCCAGTACATCTTGCCGCCGCCGTTCACGTGGTCCCAGTACGCGTACAGCGCATCGCGCGTGGCACGGGAGTTGAAGTTGCGGTAGTTGCTGGCGACGAACTGGAGGATGGGGAGCGACGTCTTCGGCATGGGGTGGGGAATGTACAGGGTGCCCGTCAGGCCGACGCGCCGGTGTTCCCGACGGCGTCCTGGACGCCCGCGGCACCGACCCCGCCCATGAACTCCACCTTGCCGGTGGACACGTCGTACATCGCGCCGGCGATGCCGATCTCGCCGTTCATGATCATGGACCGCAGCACCGGGCTGTTGTCCTCGATCCAGCGGATGGTGTTGCGCACGTGGATGGTGGCCACGCGGTCCACGAACTCGTGGTTGGAGCTGTCGCGGACACCGGTGGTCCGCGTCTCCATGGCGACCGCCTCGGAGATCGGCTCGGTGATGGAGCCGAGGTTCGTGAGGCCCGTCGCCTCGACCGGGTCGAGTCCCTTCGAGACGAAGTCGCAGGTGGCCTTCACCGCGCCGCAGCTGGTGTGACCCAGCACGACGATCAGCTTCGCACCGGCAACCTTGCAGGCGAACTCCATGCTGCCGAGCGCCTTGGCGCTGGCGACGTTTCCGGCGAGCCGCACGCTGAAGATGTCGCCGAGGCCGAGGTCGAAGAGGATCTCGGCCGGCGAGCGGCTGTCGATGCAGCTCAGGACCACCGCCATCGGGTGCTGCCCGGCGGCGGTGGCGTCGACCTGCTTCGCGAGGTCGCGGTTGAGGCGCTGTCCGGAGGCGAAGCGATCGTTGCCCTCCTTCAGGACGCGGAGCACCCGGTCGGGCGTCAGCGAAGCCTGGATGTCCTTGGTGGTCCAGTCCACGTAGAGCTTGACGTCCTGCAGCGGGTAGCGGTCCTTGAAGCCCTGCAGGCTGACCGAGACGCCGCGCGCCGGCGCCGACTCGTTCATGAACTCCTTGATGATCGAGACGATGTCCGGATCGATGTAGTCGGTGGCGCGGGCATCGATCGACACCTGGTCGCCGCGCTTGAACTCGCCGAGCGTGGTGGCCAGCTGCGCGCGGTTAAGGAAGCTGGCCTGGGTGGCCAGCTCGATGCGGTGCACCAGGCCTCCGACGTGCTGTTCCTTGATGATGCGGAAGCCGCGGCGGACGTTGCTCCACAGGATGAACGCGATGCTGGTGGTCAGGCCGATCAGCACGCCGATCAGCAGGTCGGTGGCCACGATCGCCACCACCGTGACGAAGAACGGCACGAACTGCGTGTAGCCCTCGCGCCACATCTGCTTGAACACCTTCGGGCTCGCCAGCTTGAGGCCCGTCGCGATGAGCACCGCCGCGAGCGCCGCCAGCGGGATCCGGTTCAGCGCCCCGGGGATGAGCAGCAGGCAGCCGAGCAGCAGCACGCCATGGAAGATCGCGGCGCGCCGGCTGCGGCCGCCGTTGGCGGCATTGACGGAGCTGCGCACGATCACCGAGGTCATCGGCAGGCCGCCCACCAGGCCGGCGAGCATGTTGCCGGTGCCCTGCGCCACCAGCTCACGGTTCGGGGGCGAGACGCGCCGCTCAGGGTCGAGCTTGTCGGTGGCCTCCAGGTTGAGGAGCGTCTCGAGCGAGGCAACCACCGCCAGGGTGACGGCGGCGCGCAGCACGGCAGGATCGTTCCACCGCGAGAAGTCGGGGAACGTGAGCAGGTCGTTCCAGCCCATGCCCTCGGAACCGACCACGGGAACCGTGACCAGGTGGCTCTGCTCGATGGACCATGCCGATCCCGCGGCCCGCAGCGCCTCGCTGATCGCGACACCGATGAGCACCGCGGCGAGCGATGCCGGGAACTTCATCTTCTTGAGCGGGGAGCGGTCCCATGCCATCAGCACCGCGAAGCAGGTGACGCCCACGAACAGCGCGCCCGGGACGAAGAACTTCACCGCATCGGCCAGGTGCGAGAGCGTGGTGCTGCCGTCCGGGCTGACGAAGGACATGTCGCCCTCGTAGTCGGAGTCGTATCCCACCAGGTGGGGGATCTGCTTCAGGATCAGCAGCACGCCGATGGCGACCAGCAGGCCCTTGATCACGTTGTTCGGGAAGTAGTTCGCCAGCACGCCCCCGCGGAGCATGCCGGCGGTCAGCTGGATGGCGCCGGCGATCAGGACCGCCAGCAGGAACGCCTCGAACGAGCCGAGCCCCTGGATCTGCGCCATGACGATCGCGGCGAGTCCTGCCGCCGGCCCGCTGACGCTGATGTGCGAACCGCTGAGCGCGCCGACGACGATGCCGCCGATGATTCCGGAGATGACGCCGGAGATGATGGGTGCGCCCGAGGC
>CAMBSR010000134.1 GCA_945870475.1 Phycisphaera mikurensis NBRC 102666 | reverse complement strand
CGCTGCCGTGCAGCATTGCCGCACTCCCCTGGAGCCACGCCGCGTTCACGCGGTCACCGCCCGCTCGGGAAGGAAGCGAAGCGCAGCCTGCACCGTGCCCACGGCACGCCCGCCCTCGGCAGGGACCACCAGCTGCGTGCCCGGCTCGGCGTGCGCGGTGCGCACCATGGCGAATGCCACACTGGCGGCACCGAGCATCGGCGCGAGCGTGCTGCTCGTGACGGCGCCCACGGGGTTGCCCGGCTCGCCATCGGCGGCGCGCTCGAAGACCGGCGATCCGGCGGTGGGCAGCGCGTCCTCGGACATCCTGAGCGCCACCAGCCGCTGCTTCGGCTTGCCGAGGCTCTCCATGCGCGCCACCACTTCCTGGCCCAGGTAGCAGCCCTTCTTGAAGCTGGTGCGCGCCTGCAGGATGCCGGTCTCGTGCGGCAGGTTCTCCGGCCCGAAGTCAATGTGCTGAAGAGGCGTTCCCGCCTCGATGCGCGCGATGTTGTACGCATGCCAGCCCGCGGGCCGTGCGCGGCGGCGGCCGCCGTCCTGCGCATCGTGCTGGCTGACGAGCGCATCCCACGCGCGGGCCGCGGCATCGCGCGGCAGGAAGATCTCGACGCCCGGCGAGCCGCATTGGTCGCGCCGTGCAAGCACCGCCGACGCCCCGACCAGCACGGTGCGCGCGCAGTGCATGTCGGTGTTCAGCGCCTCGAGCGCAGCGTCGTCGGCCCCGGCGTTCGAGAGCACCGTGGCGCCCTCGGGGCCATGCACCGCAAGGCGTGCCCACAGCGCGCTCTCGTCCGCGATGCGCACGTCCTCCGAGAAGAGGAATGCCTGCAGCGCAGCCACCGTGCGCGCGGCGTCGTGGATGTCGACATCCACGAGCGTCACCGGCTCCTCGCCCTCCGCCACGGGCGGTTCCACGAAGAGGAGGTCCGCATCGATGCGGCCCTTGCGGTTCAGCCAGAATCCCGCACGGACCTCGCCGGGCGCCAGGCCCTTGAGTTCCTGCGTGACCATGCGGTTGAGGAAGTCCACGCGCTCGGCGCCGCGCACCGCGATGGTGCCGCGATGCGCCATGTCCATGACGGCCGCGCCGCGCCGGAACGCCGCGTACTCCAGTTCCAGCAACCCGTACCCCGCCACGATCTCCGGCGGCTCCAGGCCCTCGGACCCACCGTAAGGCATGAATTCCGCCTGCACGGGCACGCCGCCGAGACGCACGCTCTCCACGCGCGCGTACCGCTCATGCTCGGGCTGGAGTGGGTTGGAGGCCATCCCCGGAAGCATAGTTCGCCTAGGATTTCTGCTCCGCCTTCCGCGGCCCAACGCAAGGAAACACACCATGAAGCTCGACCTCGACCTCTTCCGTCGCCTCTGCGAGACCCCCGGCGTCCCTGGACGCGAGGAGCGCGTCCGCGCCCTCATCGAGAAGACCGTCCTCGGCAAGGCCGGCGGCGGCATGTTCGACTCGTCCCACGTGGACAACATGGGTTCGCTCATCTGCACGCGCAAGGCAACCAAGTCGGCACGCGCCAAGGGCAGCAAGCCCACCACCGTGCTCCTGGCCGCACACATGGACGAGATCGGCTTCTACGTCCGCCACGTGGATGACCACGGCCACATCTGGGTGAACGCCGCCGGCGGCTTCGACACCCGCAACCTGTTCGCGAGCCGCGTGACCGTGGTCACCGACGGCGGCGACATCCACGGCGTCATGAACCCGGGCGGCAAGCCCATCCACATCTCGAGCGATGCCGAGCGCACCAAGGTGCCGGGCGTCGAGGAGTTCTTCGTCGACCTCGGCATGGCCGCGGCGGACGTGAAGAAGAAGGTCAAGGTGGGTGACTACGTGGTGCTCAACCAGCCGTTCATGGAGACGCCCCTCAAGGTGGTCAGCAAGGCGCTCGACAACCGCATGGCCTGCTTCGTGGCCATCGAGGCGCTGCGCCGCATCGAGCGCTCCGGAAAGAAGCACGCCGCCGACATCGTGGTGGCCTTCTGCACGCAGGAGGAGGTGGGCCTGCGCGGCGCCACCACCGCGGCCAACCAGGTGGGCGCGGACATCGGCGTGGGCCTCGACGTGAACCTGGCGTGCGACACGCCCGGCGTCCCGGAGAGCCAGCGCGTCACCAAGCACGGCGACGGCGCCGCCATCATGGTGCAGGACAGCAGCATGATCAGCGACTACCGCCTGGTGGAAGAGCTCTGCAGCGTGGCAAAGAAGCACCGCATCCCCTACCAGCGCGCCATCCTCGCGCGCGGCGGGCAGGACGGTGCCGCCATCCAGCGCTCCGGCAAGGGCGCGCGCTGCGTGGCCCTGGGCGCCGGCACGCGCTACATCCACACCACCACCGAGATGATCGACAAGGGTGACCTGGAAGCGGTGGTCGAGCTGCTCACCACGTGGCTGCCGACGATCGAGTGATCGCACGCCCCGCAGCGCTCAGTGACTCACGCGCCCCGACGCACTGATCCCCAGGATGCTGCGAGCGATCGCGTCGGCAGCGTCCACCTGCGGGCGCGCGCGCAGCGCTGATTCCATCTCGTCGCGCAGGCGGCCGTCGCCAAGCAACGTCTCGAGCGGCCCGCCGATGGAGTCCATGTTCGCGGCAACGTCCAGTCGGTCGTACGCCAGCACCGCCGCGCCCGCGCGCACCAGCGGCTTGGCGTTCGCTTCCTGGTGCAGGTCGCGGTGGTACGGGTACGGCACGAACACCGTGGGTACGTGGTTGGCCTCGGCCTCGGCCACGCTGTTGGCGCCCGCGCGGCTCAGCGCCAGCTCGGCGGCACCCCACGCCAAGCCCATCTCGTTGAGGAACGGCAGCACCAGCGCCTTGACGCCGGCGCGCGCGTAGGCGGCATCAAGCTCTGCCGCGGAGGGCGAGCCCTTGTTGCCCGCCAAATGCAGCACCTGCCAGTGCGCGAGCAGCTCGCGGTGCTTCAGCGCAAACGCCACCATGAACGAGTTCAGGCTCGAAGCGCCCTGCGACGCACCCGTCACCAGGAGCACCGGCCGCACCGGGTCAAGCCCCAGCTGCCCGCGGCACTCGGCGCGCCCGCCGGGCGCCATGGCCGACCGGCGCAGCGGCATTCCCACGATCGCCTCCGCGAACTTCGGCAGCCCGGGCGTCTCGCAGGCACTCACCACGCGATGCGCCCTCCGTGCGGCCACGCGGTTTGCGCGTCCGGGCGTGGCATCGAGGTTGACGAGCGTGATCGGGATCCGCAGCGATCGCGCCGCCGCGGTCACGGGCCCGGTGACGAACCCGCCCAGGCTCACCACGTGCTCCACGCCTTCGGCACGCATCACGTCCTTCGCCTTGCGCAGGCCCGCGGCGTAGCCGAGCGCGAACTTCAGCAGTCCGCGCGGCTTCCACGAGAACCCCTCCGCAGGAATCGGCCGAAACTCCACGCCCGCGTCGCCGAGCATCTGCGCATCGATCGCGCGCAATGAACAGAGGAAGAGCGGCCGCACGCCCGGGGCCACGTCCTTCATGCGTTCCGCGATGGCCAGGCCTGGGCTCAGGTGCCCACCGGACCCACCGCCCGCGAACACCACCGTCCGGCGCGCTCCGCTCATGCGGTCCTCGCGGCTGCACCCGCCGTGGGCACTTCCGTGAACAACGCTGGCTCACCTTCGCCGGGCACCGGCACGCCGAGCTCACGACGCCGGCGATCCGACGCGCGCTCCATGGACACCAACATGCCGAGCGAAAGGCACGTCAGCACCCACCCGGTGCCGCCGTGCGACATCAGCGGGAGGGCGATGCCCTTCGTCGGCGCCAGGCCGGTGACGACGCACACGTTGATCAGCGCCTGCAGGCCCACCGTCAGGACGATGGCGAAGCCGAGGAGCTGCGAGTAGTTCGAGAGGAGCGGAGTCTCGCCGCCGGCAGCAGCGGCCGTATTGGCGGTACCCATGTCGCCGGTACTCATGTCGCCGGTACCCGTGGACGCCGAGCGCCGCACCGACGCCGTCACGATGGCCACGCCGCACGCAATCAGCAGCAGATACAGCGCGATCACCAGCACCGAACCGGTCATTCCCAGCTCTTCCGCAATGATCGAGTAGATGAAGTCCGTGGTCGCTTCCGGCAGGTAGCCGAACTTCAGCTCGCTGTTGCCAAGGCCCCGTCCGGCCAGGCCGCCGCCCGAAATGGCTTCCATCGACTGGATGATGTGGTAGCCGATGCCCTGCGGATCCTTGTACGGGTCCATGAACGCGGCAATGCGGTTCATGCGGTACGGGCTGGTCACCACCAGGCCCACGAAGGCCAGGAGCCCCAGCGGCGCCATGGCCGCCACGTAGCCCCAGCGCGCACCCGCGGCCACCAGCATCGCCACGGACACCAGTTCGATCAGGACGGCCGTACCCAGGTCTTCGAGCGCAATGATCCCGCAGAGCACGCTGACAGCCCCGAGCGGCACCACGAAACCCCACTTGAAGGTGTGGATGCGCGCCCGCTGCGCCACCGCGTACCACGCCAGGATGATCGGGACGCCCCACTTGGCGATCTCGCTCGGCTGCAGGCCGATGGGCCCCAGGCTGATCCAGCGCCGGGCGCCGTTTACCTCGCGACCGATGCCGGGGACATGGACCATGGCCAGCGTCACCAGCATGGCCGCCGCCATCCACACGGCGGGGGTGGTCCACCAGCGCTTCCCCGTCACGCCCAGGCGGTCCACCGGGATGAACGCCCCGGCCACCAGGGCGAGGAAGGCGCCCACCGCAAACCAGGTCTGCTTCCCGAGGAAGATTGCCTCCATGGTGGTCGAGTGGTCGGGGCGCAGCTTGAGGCTGGCCGAGTTGACCATGATCGTGGCCACGATGAGAAGCCCGAGGACGGAAAGGACAAGCCCATGGCTGGAGCGCACCATGCACCGTCCATCGGCAAACCACGAGCGGCGGGATGCAAAAGATCGACCGGCCGCGCGGGTGCGAAAAAGAACGTCGCCGTCCTTTCGGACGGCGACGCTTCGTGACCCAGTTGGGGAGCCCCTTTCAGGGCAGTGTCACCCCGAATCGCACTCAGGCGCGACGGCGGCGAGCGGCGAAACCGGCGAGGCCGAGGAGCGCGAGGGCGCCCGGGGCCGGGACGGCAGCGAAGCTGCTGGAGCCCTGGCTGAGCGCGCCCGAGATGCCGTCCTTGATCGAGGCGTAGCCGGCGAAGCTCACGTCGGTTCCGATCTCGCAGCCCGCGCCAGACAGGACGAGGTGGGCAACCCAGATGCCATGGGTGGCGAACTGGCCGTTGGTGCCGTTCACGCGACCGGTCAGCCCGGCGAGCGACTCAGCGTTGTTGTGCACGGACGTCGGGTCGGTGGTGTACCAGCCGGCGTTCGGCGGGACAGAGGTGGCTGCCTGCGACGCCGGGAGGGCGTTCCAGCTGGTGCCCGTGAAGTTCGGGTCGCCCTGGGTGTTCGTCGAGGCGTAGTACTCGCCACCGTAGGCGCCGCCCGAGAAGGTGCCGGCAGTCATGAAGCTGTCGATCGAGCTGCGGGTGGAGTTGAAAGACGCAGCGTCGGGCTTCCACGTCTTGGAGAGGAGGCCGGCCTGCTGGAAGAAGCCGCCGGACACGTTGCAGCTGATGTTCGCGTCGTAGACGTTCAGGAACTTGTCGGACGAGTTGCTCACGCCCGCGAAGATGTCCATGATCGTGTAGGCACCGGAACCGACGGTGACGGTGCGGACCGAGGCGACGAAGCCCTGGAAGCCGGCGTTGGCAGAGGCGGCAACGGCGGAGACGGCGGAGACGGCGAGGATCATGTTCTTCATTGTTGGCAAGCCTTTCAAGGGAGCGGGTCAGGTCTGATCGGACGGGGCGGAGACGGAAGCGGCGAGCGCCAGACTTCGAACGTCGTCTCCGGCACCTCCAAGAACGCAGAACAAGTCAGCGAGCCATCACGGCGGCGCATGTGGAATGGGTTCAAGGTCTGTGTAGACGCGCAAATGCTTTCGAAATAAGGACTTGCGACCACAAAGGGGAGGTTCGGGCCCGCCGGCTCGCCAACGTGGTTCCTGCGACGCAGCAGCGCCGCGGCGCTGCCAAAAAGAACGTCGCCGTCCTTTCGGACGGCGACGCTTCGTTACCCAGTTGGAGAGGCCCCTTTCAGGGCAGTATCAACCGAAGCGCACTCAGGCGCGACGGCGGCGAGCGGCGAAACCGGCGAGGCCGAGGAGCGCGAGGGCGCCCGGGGCCGGGACCGGGAAGTTGCTCGAGGCCTGGCTGACTGCACCCGACACGCCGTCCTTGATGGACGCGAACGCGCTGAAGGTGAAGTCGGTACCGATGACCTTGCTGCCCGTGAGCACGAGGTGAGCGCACCAGATGCCGAAGTTGGCTCCGGCGGCGCCGGTGCCGTTGATGCGGTTCTGCAGGCCAGCGATGCTCTCAGCGCGGTTGTCGATCGAGGTCGGGTCGCCGGTGTACCAGCCAGCGAGCGCCGGGATGGTGGTGGCGGCGGCCGAAGCCGGGGTGGCGTTCCAGCTGCTGCCGGTGAAGTTCGGGTCGCCGTTGGTGTTCGTGGAGGCGTAGT
>CAMBSR010000133.1 GCA_945870475.1 Phycisphaera mikurensis NBRC 102666 | reverse complement strand
GGATGGAGGCCGGCAGCTTGGCGAACGGCGTGCGCAGCGATTCGAGGTTGCCCTTGAGCACCGCGTCGAACTGCGCGGGCAGGTCCTTCATGGTGGCCTTGGGCGGCATGCGCCCTTCGGCCATGCCCATCTGCATCAGTTCCTGCGTGTCCTTCACCATCTGCGGCACCGCGCTCAGGCGCTTCAGGTAGTTGCGGCAGTCCTCCTCGGTGCGGAACAGCACGCGGTCCGCCATCTGCGGGATGTCCTGCTGCGGCCCGCCGCGCCCGCCCACCGGCATGAGGAACGAGCGGAACCGATGGCCCTCCTGCGATTCGCGCAGCTGCCGCGTCAGGAGCTGCCAGCCGAGGAGGTCGTCGCCCGCGAGGAGCGCGGGGTCGATCGCGAGGAGGTCCGTCAGGAAGATCGCCCCCTGTGCGCTCCGCTTCTCGATGCCCCGGATCGAGGAATCCGTGATGCGGTCCGGGCAGGGCGTGAAGCGGCCGTTGGCGATGGCGTCCTCGGGCCACTCGGTGTCGCGCCAGCGCTGGATCTCGTCGACCGTGGCCAGCCAGCGGGTACGGGCCTCGGGATCCGAGGCGGTGCGAGGCGCCTGCGCGTGGGCGGCGGTCGAGAGTGTCAGCACGACGGCAAGGAGGGCGCGGAGCATGATGGGCAAGGTACGAAATCCTCCCGGTGCGTACGTGCCCGTCCTGCGAATCGGCACCCGCCGACGGGACGGGTTTCGCGGGGTTGGCATACGCTTTCATCCCCATGGATACGCGTCCCGTCCTTCGCCTTGGCCATTCGCCCGACCCGGACGATGCATTCATGTGGTGGCCGCTCCTCGAGCTCGATGGCGCCGCCCCACGCGTTGCCTCGCCCCGGTTCCGGTTCCAGGCCGTGCCCGCCGACATCGAGGCGCTCAACCAGCGCGCCATGCGCGGCGAGGACCTCCTCGACATCTCCGCCTTCAGCTGCGCCACCTATGCGCGCATCGCGTCCCGCTACGCGCTCACCGCCTGCGGCAGTTCCGTGGGCGACGGCTACGGCCCGAAGGTGGTCGCGCGCGAGGCACGCAGCGTGGAGTCGCTGCGCGGCGCGCACGTGGCCATCCCGGGCCAGGGCACCACCGCGTTCATGGTCACCAGCATGCTCCTCGGTCCGGGCTCCTTCCGCGCCACCGTGGTTCCCTTCAAGGAGATCCCCGCGCGCGTGGCGGCCGGCGAGTTCGACGCAGGCGTCGTCATCCACGAGGGCCAGCTCACCTTCGCCGAGGAGGGACTCGTCCTCGTCGAGGACCTTGGCCGCTGGTGGCATTCGCAGACCGGGCTGCCGCTTCCGCTCGGCGCCAACGGCGTGCTTCGCGCGCTCGACGAGCGCCACGGCCCCGGCACCATGCAGGAAGTGGCGCTTCTCCTGGAGCAGAGCGTGCGCTACGCGCTCGACCACCGCGCCGAGAGCGTGCGCTACGCACTGGCGTTCGCGGACGGGATGTCCGAGGAACTGGCCGACCGCTTCATCGGCATGTATGTCAACGCGTGGACGCTCGACTACGGCCCCACCGGCCGGCTCGCCGTTCGGACGCTCCTTGACCGTGCGGCCGACGCAGGTCTTCTTCCCCGTGTCGAAGCGCCTGAATTCGTGGCGGGCGGCGCGCGCTGAGCCGCGCCGATATCCTCCCCGCTCCCCGCGATGAGCTCCTCGCTTCCACCCATGGCTGACACCGAACTCGGATACGCACCGCCCACGGTGCGCCAGTTCAGCGTGTTCCTCAACAACAAGGTCGGCAAGCTGCTGGAATTGCTGCGCACCTTCGACGAGGCGCCCTCGACGCGCCTGGCCGCCTTCAGCATCGTGGACTCGAGCGACTACGCCGTGGTCCGCATGATCTTCACGAACGCCGACGCCGCGCGCCACATCCTGCGCCGCAGCCAGTACACGTTCGCGGAGACGGACCTGATCATCGTCGAGCTGGGCGAGCAGCAGTGCCTGAGCGGCGCCTGCCAGTTCCTCCTCGGCGCCGAGCTCAACATCCGCTTCGCGTACCCGATCATGCTGCGCGGCGAGCATCCGGCCGTCGCCATCTGCGTCGACGACAATCACCTCGCGGGGCAGATCCTGCTCCGCAAGCGCTTCCGCCAGCAGGCGGAAGAGGATCTCGCGCCCTGACGGCATTCATCTGCCGGCGTTCATCTGCCGACACTCACCGAACCACCCCGTTCCCAAGGAACCACCATGGCCCGCATCGTTCGCCACGTCGCCGCTGCCCCCGTCAAGATCGAGCCTTCCGACAAGCCCGTCTTCGTCTGCGCCTGTGGCCTGACGAAGAACTTCCCGCTCTGCGACGGCTCGCACAAGCCGGCGCGCAACGAGGAGGCCGGCAAGCTCTACACGTACGGCGAGGATCGCCAGCCCAACGGCAGCGGTCCGGACGAGTTCACGGGCAACACCTGCGCGTGAACGCGGCGTCCGTGCGATTGCGCGGTGCCCTCGGCACCGCACTCGGCCCTGCATTCTTCGAGAGCGCTCAGCGAACCGGGTAGGTCGCCGACGTCTTCTCCGTCTCCCAGACGGTGACGTGGTCGATCTCCACGCCCGCCGTTGCCAGTTCCGGCGCGAGCAGCCCGTGGCAGATCATGGCGATGTTCTCGACCGACGGATTGAGCGTGGCGAACTCCGCGCAGTCCAGGTTCAGGTGCTTGTGGTCGAAGCGGTCGATCACCGTGTGCATCACGATCGCCTCCATCGAACCGATTCCGAACGCCCCGGAGCCTGCTCCGGTGGGCACCCGCGCGGCCACCGCGATGCGGTAGTTGTGCCCATGCCCGCTCGGATGGTTGCACTTTCCGAACGTGCGCCGGTTCTCCTCGTCCGACAGGTCCGGGCAGTGCAGGCGGTGCGCGGCGCTGAATTCGAAGGACTCGCTCACGATGGCGAAGGTAGGCATCTCAGTTCTCCACGAATATGTGACAAAGGGTCCCGGAGACCACGTCAGGGAGCGAAGGGTTGCCTGCGCGGGCATTGCCGGCGCGGCGGCTTCAGCCATGCGACGCACGGCATCGGCGGGCGTGATCGGCTCGGAACCTGCGCAGAATGCCTGCAGCAGGGGAAGGACGTGCGTTCGCACGACGGCATCGAGTTCCTGGATACCCACGAGGTACCCCGTACCTCGATCCGGCTGGCCAATGCACTCGATGGTGACTTCATGATGAGCGGTGAAGCCATCGGATGGCGGAATCCCGGCGTAGCCGTTGCGTCGCGTCGGCGCGGCCTCGTTTTCTTTCATGGCGCCCGGTCTTGGGAACGGGATCCCCACCCGGACAGTCCGTTGCAGCGCGATCGATTCTGATGTGGGAATTCTGCTCAAAGATTCGTTTTCCGCTGCAACGAAGGTGGGTGCATGACGGTTAGTCAGCCTACAGTATGCTGCTCACGAGCCCCCGGAAGGGCTCGGCGTGAGCTTGCCTCCGCCGGGCCTTTTTCATTTGGTGGATGCATTCGGTGGGCCGGCGCGCATGCTCATGAACCCGTCGTCGCTCGGAGCAGGAATTTGGTCCGGGGTTCGGCGTCGACGTGCCGATGAACGATGCAGTCCGATGGTTCCGGCATCCAGGGTCATCATCGTCTGCGTCACAATCATGCTCGCGCTTGTCGCTTGGGCCACGCCCGGTTGTGCTGCGCCGCCCACGTCGGCATCGTCGCCCGAACCTGCGGCGTCACCTTCGACCATCGTCCTGGGTCCCGGCCTGGTCGTCGACCGCATTGCGCGCGAAGTCCGCGTCGAGGCCGAGGTCGCGTGCGACCGCGGATGGCTTGAGCAGGCTGCCTGCAAGGCGGGCACCCGCGAGCACGAATCACTCCTGGCGATCGCGGTGACGCCGAGCCGCATCCATGCCGCCATCCTTCTCCTTGGACTCGAGCCCGGTCATCCCGGCGAGTGGAAGCCCGCCGCCGACGGCTCCGATGCCGTGGTCCGCGTGGCGCCTTCCGGTGCGCCGCTTGCGCTCGCGGTGCGCACCGCGTCCGGCGAGGTGCCGCTCTCGTCGTGGATCACGGATCCCGTCAATGGCCGCGCCTTCCCGGCGCAGCCGTGGGTCTTCGCCGGTTCGCGCATACGATCGAACACCAAGAGCATGGGACCCGGCGAACATTACGTGGCCGACCGCACCGGCAGCATCGTCGGCCTCGTCACCTTCGGTGACGAGGTGATTGCCTACGACGAGGTGCTCTCCGACAAGGTGGACGTGGATGCCCCGGAGTGGCAGGCCACCACCGCCGTGATCCCTGCGCCCGGCACGCGCGTGCAGCTCGTCATCCGGCCACGGGCTGCGGGGGCTTCGCGATGAGGATCGTCGGCATCGATCCCGGCCTGCGGATCACCGGCTATGCCTGCGTGGAGCTTCGCCCCGGAAGCACGGAGCCTTCGCTCATCGAGGCGGGCGTCGTCCGCCTCAAGCCGACCGATTCCGTGATCGTGCGCCTGCGCGCGCTGCACGAGGAGCTCGGTACGCTCCTCGATGAGCTGCAGCCGGGCAGGGTGGCGGTGGAAGAGGTCTTCGCCCACGTCAAGCACGTGCGCACCGCGATCGTGATGGGACACGGGCGCGGGGTGGTGCTGCTCTCTGCGGCGCTGCGCGACCTGCCGGTGGACGAGTTCGCACCGGCCGAGATCAAGAAGGCCGTGACCGGGCGCGGCCAGGCGTCCAAGGAACAGATGCAGCGCGCGGTCATGCACCAGTTCTCCTTGCGGAAGCTGCCGGAGCCGCCGGACGTGGCGGATGCCATCGCCATCGCCGCCTGCTGCGCGCGACGCCACGGCGACGATCTCTCCATGGCACCCCGGGTACTTCCTGCGGGAAAGCAGTCGAAGTCCGCTGCAGCCGTGCGTCCCGCCCGCCGATAGCCTTTCACCATGCCCGGCACCGTGCGCATGCATCTTCTCTCGCGCCGCCTGATGAGCGACCAGCTCACGCCGGTGCTCGCGTACCGGCGCCTGGTCGCGGCGGACGATCGCGCCGCGCCGAGCTTCCTGTTCGAGAGCGTCGAGAACGGCGCCACGGTCGGCCGCTGGTCCATGCTCGGTGCGCAGCCGGTGCTCGAGGTGCTGGCGCGCGGCCACGAGGTGGAGATCCGCGACCGTCGCTCCGCCACGGTGGAGCACACGCAGGCTGCCAATCCGCTCGAGACGGTGCGTGCGCTCGGTGCCCGCTACGTCCCGCACGTGGTCGACCGCATGCCCGAGGCGTTCCACGGCGGATGGGTCGGCTTCTGCGCATTCGACGCAGTGCGTTGGCTCGAACCCGGCAAGCTGCCGTTCTCCGCGGCCCCGCGCGACGACCGCGGACTGCCCGACATGCATTTCGGCATGTACCGCGAGGTGGCCGTCTTCGACCACGTCGCCAAGCTGGTGCATGCGGTGATCTCCGTGCCTTCCGACGAGCATCCCGACGAGGCCGCGGCCATCGCCCACGGCCGCCGCGCGCTCGACGCGTTCTGCGCGCGGCTCACCGCGGGCGCGCCGCCGCTCGCGCCCGGCGCGGTGGACCTGGACCTCGGGCAGCGTCCGCAGCCCCCGGAAGCCGGTTCGATGACCCGCGCCGAGTTCGAGCGCGCCGTGGAGCGCGCGCAGGAGTACATCCGCGCAGGCGATGCGTTCCAGGTGGTCCTCAGCCGTCGCCAGGACCGCGAGTCGCATGCCGATCCGTTCGACATCTACCGCGCGCTGCGCGTGGTGAACCCCAGCCCGTACCAGATCTACCTGCAGGCGGAAGGGTGCATCCTGGTCGCTTCCAGCCCGGAGATCCTCTGCCGCGTGCGCGATCGCACCGTGGTGAACCGCCCGCTCGCCGGCACGCGCCTCCGCGGCCGCTCCGAGAGCGAGGACCAGGCGCTCGAGGCCGAGCTCCTGGCCGACGAGAAGGAGCGCGCGGAGCACGTGATGCTCGTGGACCTCGGCCGCAACGACGTCGGCCGCGTCGCCGAGCAGGGCTCGGTGAAGGTGGAGCGCTGCATGGAGGTGGAGCGTTACAGCCACGTCATGCACATCAGCTCAACGGTCACCGGCGAACTTCGCCCCGGCCTCGACTGCTGGGACGCGCTGCGTGCCACGCTTCCCGTGGGCACCGTGAGCGGCGCGCCCAAGGTGCGTGCCATCCAGATCATCGACGAGCTCGAGCCCGTCCGGCGCGGGCCGTACTCCGGCGGCATCGGCGCGGTGGGATGGAACGGCGACATGGACATCGCGCTCGCGTTGCGCACCATGGTGATCCCCACGGCGAATCATCGTGCGGGGCAGCCGTGGGTCGTTGGCCTGCAGGCCGGCGCCGGCGTGGTGCTCGACAGCGTGCCGAGCGCGGAGTTCGAGGAGACCATCGCCAAGAGCGCGGCCCTTGGGCGTGCGGTCGACCTGGCCGAGCGCGCGTTCGGGGCGTGAGTCGCGGAGCGGGGTGAATTGCAGCTTGTTACTGGTGGTGCGGGAGTTGTCGCGTTTGCGACGTTCCACGCGCGCCGGCGTACTGGCCCCCGGTCGCCTTGCGGGGCGGGCGGCATGGCGCCGCCACTGCCCCTCCGGCGAG
>CAMBSR010000132.1 GCA_945870475.1 Phycisphaera mikurensis NBRC 102666 | reverse complement strand
AGATCCGCCTGCCGGAGGAGAAGGCACCCGCCACCGATCCGGAGCGCGTTGCCGTCCTCAAGTTCTTCGACGGCTTCGCCAAGGCGAAGGCCGATGCCGTCCGCGGTGCCATGAGCCCCGAGGACGCCGCGGTGCTCGACGCCATGAAGTCCGCCGGCTTCGAGAAGGCGTGCACCCCGATCACCCGCATCGACCTCACCACCACCAACCGCGAGGGCAAGTCCTTCGTGATGGCGGTGTGCCGCGCCAACGGCGCCGTGGAGGCGCAGCTCTGGTCGTTCAAGGTTGCCGGCGAAGGCAAGAAGGTCACGAGCCAGCAGTTCCAGAGCTACGTGCAGCCCGTCGACATCATGGGCAAGATCAGCGGAACCAACCTGATCGCCGAGTGGATCAAGGTGGTCGACGCCGACCGCAAGGTTGCGTCCGAGCCCGACGAAGTCATCAAGCCCGCCGCGCGCGTGCAGGAGCAGGAGAAGCCGGAGTCTTCGGGCGGCGGAGAGGAATCCGGCCCGATCGGCGCTCCTCCGATGCGCAACAAGCCGCCGCCGGGAGGCATCGATCCCCCGAGGCACAAGCCCGGCAAGTGAGCCGAGGCATGTTGCCCTGCAGCCGGACCGGATGATCCCGGTCCGGCTGCGTTTTTGGCGCGCCGTTACACTTCGACCCCACTTACAGGAACCCCCCCAAGAAGGATGCTCGCATGGACAAGCGCGTCGCCATCGTCACCGGAGCCAGCCGAGGAATCGGACGGGCCATCGCCAAGCGCCTCGCGAAGGATGGCCGCCACGTGGTCGCCGTTGCCCGCAACGCCGAGCAGCTCAAGTCCCTGGAGGCGGAGATCGCCGCCGAAGGCGGCTCCTGCGAGCACCGCACCTGCGACCTCTCCGACGGCGCCGCGGTGCAGCGCCTGGTGGAGGAGGTTGCCGAGAAGCACGGCCGCCTCGACATCCTGGTCAACAACGCCGGCATCACCAAGGACGGACTGCTGATGCGCATGTCCGATGCCGACTTCGACGAGGTGGTCAACGTCAACCTGCGCTCCGTGTTCATCGCCTGCCGCGCCGCCGCCCGCCCCATGCTGCGCGGCAAGTTCGGCCGCGTGGTCAACATCGGCAGCGTCAGCGGCGTGGACGGCAACAAGGGCCAGGCCAACTATGCCGCCGCCAAGGCCGGCGTGATCGGCCTCACCAAGAGCGTCGCCAAGGAACTGGGAGCCAAGGGCATCACCGCCAACGTGGTGGCCCCGGGCTTCGTCGAGACCGACATGACCTCCTTCCTGGGCCCAGAGGACAAGAAGAAGGTCTGCGAGCACATCACCGTCGGCCGCCTGGGCATCCCGGAGGACATCGCCGCGGCGGTGGCCTACCTGACCGCCGACGATGCCGGCTACGTCACCGGCCAGGTGCTCGTGGTGGACGGCGGACTGCCGATGTGAACCAACGGGTACGCCGCCACACGCAAATTGTGTGGCTGCAAGCCCCGCCGTGGCCGATGTTTCCGGCCACGGGATTGCGGATCCACCCCGCCGGACTCCCAAAGGATCCGCTATATTCCCCCACTTCACCCAGGGGCCGGAAACCTCCGGCCGCCCGCAACCCTCTCAAAGGAGAGCGCAGTGACCAAGGATGAGATCGAGCCGCAGGTGATTGTCGTCGTCGCCGAGAAGCTTTCGGCAGACAAGGACAAGATCAACCGCAACACGAACTTCACCAGCGACCTCAACGCTGACAGCCTGGACCTGGTGGAACTGGTCATGGAGCTCGAAGAGCGCTTCGACATCCAGATTCCGGACGACCAGACCAGCAAGATCCTGACCGTCGGCAACGCGGTCGACTTCATTCACGACCAGATGCAGGCCAAGGGCACGAAGTGACCCTGGGCCGGGCCCGCTGAGACCCCTGCGCTCCGGCCCCACCCCCTTCGCGGGTGGGGGGCCGGAGCGCATTTCTTCCCCGGATACCCCACTCCACCCCCATGCGGACGATCACCCTCCGACGCGTCGTCATCACCGGCCTCGGTGCGGTCACCGACGTCGGGAACACCGTGCCCGAGTTCTGGAAGTCGCTCGTGGAGGGCCGATCAGGCATCGGCCCGATCAAGAGCTTCACGCCCACCCCGGAGTGGAGCGTCACCTTCGCGGGCGAAGTCCGCAACCTGGAGCCGGAGAAGCGCATCGACCCGAAGTCGATCAGCCGCATGGACCGCTTCAGCGTGTTCGGGATGTGCGCCGCGGAGGAAGCCGTCGCCGACAGCGGCATGGACTTCTCGCAGGGCGATCCCTACCGCTACGGCGTGGCCATCGGCTCCGGCATCGGCGGCATCGACACCATCGAGCAGGGCCTGCGCAAGCTGTTCGACAAGGGACCGCGCTCGGTGAGTCCGTTCGTGGTGCCGAAGCTCATGGTGAACGCGCTTGCCGGCAATGTGAGCATCCGCTTCGGCCTCAAGGGCGCGAACATCGCCACCGCCACCGCCTGCGCCACCGGCAGCCATGCCATCGGCGCGGCGTTCCACATGATCCAGCGCGGCGATGCCGACGTGATCGTCGCCGGCGGCAGCGAAGGCGCCGTCACCCCGCTCTGCGTGGGCAGCTTCGCGGCCATGAAGGCCCTCAGCACCCGCAACGACGACCCGATGCGCGCCAGCCGTCCGTTCGACCGCGACCGCGATGGCTTCGTGCTCGCCGAAGGCGCGGGCATCGTGGTGATGGAGGAGCTCGAGCACGCCAAGAAGCGCGGCGCGCGCATCTACGCGGAGCTCTTGGGCTTCGGCGTCACCGGCGATGCGTCGCACATCGCGGCGCCCGATGCCGAGGGCCGCGGCGCCCAGAAGGCGATGGAATTCGCGCTGAAGGACGCCGAGGTGAACGCCTCGGACATCCGCTACATCAACGCACACGGCACCAGCACCCCGCTCGGCGACAAGGCCGAGGTCATGGCGGTCAAGTCGCTCTTCGGCGCGCATGCGTCGAAGCTGGCGATGTCAAGCACCAAGAGCGTCACCGGGCACACGCTCGGCGGCGCAGGTGCCATCGAGACCGTGGCCACCGTGAAGGCGATCGTCGAGGGCGTCCTGCCCCCGACCATCAACCTCGACAACCCCGACGAGGGCTTCGACCTGAACTTCGTGGCCAACACGGCCCAGGAAGCCACGTTCGACTTCGCCATCAACAACTCGTTCGGCTTCGGCGGCCACAACACCTCGATGATCCTCGGCCGCTACCGCGGCTGAGCCGGCATCACGGACGCGCTGGACGGACGCCCTGGGCCGGCTGACCCCCGCCCTGGCTTCGGGGCCAACGCCCGGGCGAATCCGGCACGCCGTGCCACGCGAATCCCACGACAATGGACCCACTCGCGCGCCAGCACGCCTCGGAACTCGACCAGCTGCGCCGCGGCCTGGCCGACCTGGCGGTGGACGCGCACTTCGATGGCGACCCCACCATGGACGAGCGTTACGGTCCGGGCGGACGGCGCATCTGGAAGACCGAGGCCGCGTCGCGGCTTGCGCAGCTTGTCGAGGCCATGGCCTGCGACCGTCCGCAGCTCTACGGCGGACACGCGGCCTGGTCCGTCGCGGCACTGCGCGCGCGCAACGTGCCGGAGGACGACATCCGCAACCACCTTGCATCGATCGCCGCAGCGCTTGACGCGGAGCTGCCCGAATCCGTGAAGGAACGTGCGCGGCGCTTCACGGCTGTGGCGAACGAGGCGGTGGCGAGCCCCTGCTCCGATGATCGCGGGCTGCTTGCCGAGCGATCGCGGGACGCCACGCTGGCACGCCTCTACCTCCTCAACCTGCTGCAGCGCGACGCGGAAGAGGCTGCGAAGCTCGCCATGGACGCGCTGCGCGGCGGCATGACGCTCTCGGCCGTCTACGAACAGGTCGTGACGCCGGCGCTCGCGGAGGTGGGCCGCATGTGGCACGTCCAGGAGGCGTCGATCGCCGACGAGCACTTCTGCACCGCCGCCACGCGGACCATCGTTGCCCAGTTGCGTGCCGCCACGGCTGCGAAGCCCGCCGACGGACGGCGCGCGGTGTGCTTCGCGGTGGGCGGGGACATGCATGACCTCGTCATCCGGATGGCGTCGGACCTGCTCGAGCTCGACGGCTGGAACGTGGAATTCCTCGGCGCAGACATGCCGAGCTCCGAGATCGTGATGACGCTGGAAGCTGCGTCCGCCGACCCCGCGAGCAGGTTCCACCTGGTGGTGGCCGGCGCGGGCACGAACCTCGCGATCCGTTCGATGATGGAGCTCGCGAGTGCGCTCAAGGGCTCACCGGAGTGCGCAGGAGTGGCGCTCCTGGTGGGCGGAAGGCCGTTCGCTATCGACCCCGGCCTGGCCACCGCCATCGGTGCCGACGCCAGCGTCCGGCGCCTCAGCGAAGTGGCCGACGCGGCCGCGCGCCTGGTCCCGGTGCCGCACGCCCCGACGCGTCGGTGACGGGCGGCAGGTCCACCTGCGATGTGGTGAACGAGACACCGGGAAGGGTGCGCGCGAGTCGCTGCGCGAGGATCGGCATGTAGCCACGCTCCGTCTGTGTGTGGCCCGGCAGTACGAGCGTCACGCCGGCCGCCATGGCAGCAAGGTGATCGTGGTGACGTGCTTCGCCGGTGACGAGGAGCGTTGCGCCCCGCGCCGCGGCCTCAGGCAGGAACGATGCGCCTGCACCCGGGCAGAGGGCGATGCGCGCATGGCGTGCACCCTCGGTGCCGGGCGCGCAGGCGCAGTCGATGCGGCGCGTGCCGAGATGGCGGCGCAGGCGGGCGGCAATCTCGCGCACGGTGGCGGGCGCACGCAGCGTCAGCAGCCGGCCGGCGCCCTCGTCGAGCGACGGGCGTGCGGCGAGCGCATGGATCTCGAATGCCGGTTCCTCGTACGGATGCACGGCGCGCAGCGCGGCCACCGCCCACGGCAGGCGCTCGGCGGAGGTGACGGTCTCGATGCGTTCCTCGCGGACTTCCTCGAGCTTTCCGCGCGTGCCGACCGCGGGATCCGAGCCCGGCCCGCCGCGGAACGTGCCGGTGACGTCGCCGCGCGTGGTGCAGTGGTCGAAGTTGCCGATGGCACCGGCGCCCGCCTGGGCAAGCGCCTCGCGCACGCGCGCGGAGGCTTCCGCGGGAACGAACGCCACCAGCTTGAACGCCTCGCCCTTCGGCAGCGTGGACGCCGGCCGAAGCGGCTCGAATCCGGCGCTCAAGGCGATGGCCTCGGCACCGCCCGCAATGCCCTCGGCGAGCCAATCGTTGACGCCGCCCTTCACGGCATCGAGCGCGGTATGCGGCGAGAGCAGCGCGATGCCGGCCTGGGCGGCGTCGAGGAGCGTGCGCTGCTTCGGGTCATCCGAGGACAGGCGCTTCAGCGCGTCGAAGATGGGCGGGTGGTAGCTGACGACGGCGTCGACGCGCAGCGCGAGCGCCTCCTCGAGCACCGCGGCGGTCCAGTCGACGGCCACCAGCACCCGACCGCACGGCGCGGTGCGGTCGCCGAGGAGGAGGCCGACGTTGTCCCACGGCTCGGCCAGCCGGGCGGGCGCCACGCCCTCCATCGCCTGGGCGAGCGCCCCGATGGTGGATGGCTTGCCGGCGGGTGAGCGGACCTCCCGGCGGGTGCGGGGCGAGGGGGCCTGCGGACGGGGGCGGCGTGCGGGCTGACGGGCCATGAACGGCAAGAGTAGCGTTCAATCGTCCGGAAACCCCTTGACGGGGTGCTCCGCATACCGCAACCTTCACCACAGCAGTGCGGACCGCACGGATGCGGCCCGAAGGCGCCGGCCCCAAGGCCGGACAGCACCCCAGGGGCCACAGGCCCCGACATCCAGAGGATCGCGCGTTGACCAGTCACACCGCCCGCGACGCGTCCGAGGCCCGAAGCAACCAGCAGTCCGCCGCCCATGGAGCGACGGCCACCAAGAAGCACTTCGTGCTCGACACGAACGTGCTGCTGCACAACCCGCAGTCGATCTTCAAGTTCGAGGAGCACGAGGTCGTCATTCCGCTCACGGTGATCGAGGAGCTGGACAAGTTCAAGAAGAACAACGACGAGACGGGCCGCAACTCGCGCCAGGTCATCCGCTCGCTCGACAAGCTGCGGAGCTTCGGGCACCTCTTCGAGGGCGTCCGCTGGAACGAGCAGGGAGGCATGATCCGCGTGGCACGCGTGGAGCCGATGACCGGCGAGCGCGGGCTGGAGCTCGACAAGAACGACAACCTCATCCTGAGCGTTGCCGCCGGGCTGAAGGCGCGCGGGCTGCGCACCATCTTCATCACCAAGGACATCAACGCGCGCGTCAAGTGCGATGCGCTGGGCATCTCCTGCGAGGACTTCGAGGCCGACCGCGTGGATGCGGACTGGCTGCACTCGGGGTACTGCACGGTGCAGGTCTCGAACGACCTGATCGACTCGCTCTACCAGGAGCGGCAGCTGCCCCGCACGGCGCTTGCCGGGCTCGATGCCCGCACGCCGGACGGCGAGAAGCTCGACGTGGATTCGCTGGTTCCCAACCAGTTCGTGATCCTGGTGGACAGGTCGGACCCGGGCCACACCGGCCTGGCGCGGGTGCTCGGCAACACCGGCCACCTGATCCCAGT
>CAMBSR010000131.1 GCA_945870475.1 Phycisphaera mikurensis NBRC 102666 | reverse complement strand
AGAGATGATGCTCGCGATGCACGCCCCTCGGCAGGGGTGACCGCACCGCGGGTCGTGGCGCGTCAGGAGGTCCCGTTTGGCACGCAAGGTCCGTCAGAAGCTCGGCGAGATCCTCATTGAATGGGGCCTTGTCACCAAGGACAAGGTGGACGCTGCCTATGCCTCGGCCCGCGGCCGTGGCCAGCGCCTCGGCGAGGCCCTCGTCGAGAGCGGGGCGTGCAAGGACGAGGACATCGCCAAGGCCCTCGCGCACCAGTTCGGCGTGGCGTTCCTGAACCTCGACCGGCTCGAGGACATGAACAAGGTCGACAAGTCCCTCATGCCGGCGGACCTGGTCAAGAAGTACCTGGTGCTGCCCATGACGGGCGGCGGCAAGCTCAAGCTCGTCATCCACGACCCGATGGACCTCGACACCCTCGAGCTCCTCCGCTTCCGCATCGGCGACTACGAGCAGGCGGGCATTGCCTCGCGGCGGCAGATCAAGGCGTACATCGACGGCGAGAAGGCGGACGGCCCGCGCCAGCAGCTCGTCACCGACTCCATCGACAAGTCGATCGACAAGAGCGTGGACAAGTCGGTGGACCGCGGCGCGTCGATCGACGTCGACGACGAAGGCCCGATCATCAAGCTGACCTCGAAGATCATCATCGACGCCGTGAACAGCCGCGCGTCGGACATCCACATCGAACCGGGAGAGGCGGACATCCGGCTGCGCTTCCGAATCGACGGCGCCTGCCAGGAGATCGCTAGGATCCCGAAGAAGCTGCAGAACGGCGTCCTCTCCAAATTCAAGCTGATGGCGGGCGTGAACATCGCCGAGAAGCGCATCCCGCAGGACGGCCGCATCAAGTTCAATGTCGACGGCACGGACATCGACTTCCGCGTGAGCACCTGCCCGGCGTACTACGGCGAGAGCGTGGTGCTCCGCATCCTGCGCCCCGACAGCGTGCGCATCGGCCTGCTCAACATCGGCTTCGAGCAGGATTCGCTGGATGTCTTCAACAAGATCATCCGCCGTCCCAACGGCATCTTCCTGGTGACCGGCCCCACCGGCTCGGGCAAGACCACCACGCTGTACTCGGCGCTCGACGTGCTCAACACGCCGGACCGCAAGATCATCACCGCCGAGGACCCGGTCGAATACAACTTCAACGGCATCAACCAGGTGCAGATCCGCGAGCACATCGGGCTGACCTTCAGCGCGACGCTCAAGAGCATGCTGCGCCAGGCGCCGAACATCATCCTGGTGGGCGAGATCCGTGATCGCGAGGTGGCGGACATCGCCATCCAGGCGGCGCTCACCGGCCACCTGGTGTTCAGCACGCTGCACACCAACGATGCCCCGAGCGCCATCACGCGACTGGTGGACATGGGCGTCAAGCCCTACCTCGTGGCAAGCTCCATCCAGGCGGTGCTCGCCCAGCGCCTTGGCCGCGTCCTCTGCGAGAAGTGCAAGGCGATCGACGATGCGCCGGACCCCAAGTTCCTGAAGCTCGTCGACATCTCCATGGAGGAGGCTGCCGGCAAGATCTACAAGGCCGTGGGCTGCCAGAACTGCAAGGGCACCGGCTATCGCGGCCGAAAGGCCATCTTCGAGATGATGATCATGAACAGCGAGATCCGCGAGCTGGCCTTCCAGCGCGCCGGCGTCTCCAAGCTGCGCGCGGCCGCCGTGCGCGGCGGCATGCGCAGCCTCCTCGGCGACGGCCGCATCAAGATCCTGAAGGGCATCACCACGCCGGACGAGGTGGCGAAGTACGCGCAGATCGAGGGCTTCGACCCCAGCGAGGTCTCGAAGAAGTAAAGACGGAGCATGCCGGACGGTCCCTCCCGTCGCGACACGGATCACACCAGGAAACAGAGCCGAACCCATGTCAAGCGCAGAATCACAGACCACCGTCGAGTCCGGCAAGCCCACGCTGCAGATGGACCGCCTGCTCGACGTCGTCGTCAAGCAGGACGCCTCCGACCTTCACCTCTCCTGCGGCCGTCCCCCGACCATCCGCCTGAGCGGCCGCCTCCGCAACCTGGCGACCAAGACGCTGGAGCCGGAGGACATGATGCAGCTCATGAAGAGCGTGACGCCGGAGAAGAACCAGCAGGAGCTGCAGGAGAAGGGGAGCACCGACTTCGGCTTCGCCTTCGGCACCGCGGCCCGCTTCCGCGTCTCGGTCTTCAAGCAGAAGGGCGTCATCAGCATGGTGCTGCGCCAGATCCCGAACCGCCTGCTCAGCTTCGAGCAGATCGGCCTCCCGGAGATCTGCAAGGACCTGATCCGCCGTCCGCGCGGACTGTTCGTCATCACCGGCCCCACGGGCTCGGGCAAGACG
This sequence comes from Phycisphaera mikurensis NBRC 102666, assembly GCA_945870475.1. Taxonomy (GTDB): domain Bacteria; phylum Planctomycetota; class Phycisphaerae; order Phycisphaerales; family SM1A02; genus UBA966. Next base: position 4,278 of record CAMBSR010000131.1, on the reverse strand, counting down.
ACGTCGCTCGCGACGATGATCGACTACATCAACAGCAACTGGGAACGCCACATCATCACGGTGGAGGACCCGGTCGAGTATTACCACAACCACAAGAAGTCAGTGGTCAACCAGCGCGAGCTGGGCATCGACGTCCCCACGTTCTCCGAGGCGCTGAAGCGCGCGCTGCGACAGGACCCGGACGTGATCCTCGTCGGCGAAATGCGTGACCTCGAGACCATCGAGGCCGCCATCCGCGCCGCAGAGACGGGCCACCTTGTGTTCGGCACCCTGCACACCACGGGCGCCGCCGGCACCATCAACCGAATCATCGACGCCTTCCCGACCAACCAGCAGGAGCAGGTGCGCGTGCAGCTCTCCACCTCGCTCCTGGCGGTCATCAGCCAGGTGCTGTGCCCCCGCGTGGACAAGCCCGGCCGCGTCGCCGGTTATGAGTTCCTGGTGGTCACCCCCGCCATCTCCAACCTGATCCGCGAGAACAAGACGTTCCGCATCGACTCGGCCATCCAGACCGGCAAGAAGTTCGGCATGCAGCTCCTCGACGACCACCTCTGGAGCCTGTACTCCAAGGGCATGATTTCGGCGGAGGAGATGATCGACAAGTGCCGCAATCCCGGCGACATGACCGAGAAGGTCCACCGTGCCGGCGGCAACGTCGGCCGCGCCGAGCTCGACGAGAAGCACGAGGGCTGATGAGCCTGATGGGCCGTCGTCCATGACCGGACGGCGCCGAGATCGCCGCAACGCAGTCTTGATTTGCAACTGACACAACGAATCGAAGCGTCAATCATCGTAAAAATCGTTCCCTAACATGCCATCAGCCAGCGCCTTGCGTCCGTATTTCCTTGTGGCCCCTTCGGCTGCCCGGATCGGACCAGGCCCCCGGTGTCCCGCAGAGCGCTCTGCGGCTGCCGGCCTCGGCTGAGAGTTGGTCGCAGGAGCCCGCACATGCCCGAGCCAGGTGTCCTTACCCCCGTCCCCGTCGAAGAACTGAAGCAGCGTCGCTTCGGCCGCGTCCTCACCAAGATGGGGAAGGTGACCCGAGACGATGTCCAGGTGGCGCTCACGGCGCAGCAGAGCACCCACAAGGGCAAGAAGCTCGGCCAGATCCTCCTGGAGTCCGGCAAGATCACCGAGCAGGACATCGAGATCGCGCTCGCCGGGCAGTTCGGGTTCGAGTACATCGACCTGGCGTCGCTGGAGCTTCCGCCGGGGGTCATCGCGGCCATCCAGCCGGCCACCGCCAACAGCTACAAGGTGGTGCCGGTGGGCTACGAGCCGGCCACCCGTGCGCTGGTGATCGCGATGAAGAACCGGGACAACTACCGGGCCGTCGACGACCTCAAGAACGTGATGGGCTTCGGCAGCGTCCGGTGCGTGGTGGCTCCGCCTGACCAGATCGACGCCGCCATCGCGCGGCACTACGGCGGCAAGTCCATGGCGGACGCCGGCCGCAAGATCCTGGCCGAGCAGGACTCCGCCGCGGTGCAGGCCGCCGCCGGCCGCTCGAGCGCCAGCATCGACCTGACCACGCTCGGCGACGCGATGAGCGACAACAAGGTGGTCGAGCTCCTCAACCACCTCCTGATGCAGGCCATCGCCGACAAGGCCAGCGACATCCACATGGAGCCGTTCGAGAGCGAGTTCAAGGTGCGCTACCGCATCGACGGCGTGCTCTACGAGATGCTCCCGGTGCCCAAGCCGCTGGCGATGCCGCTCGTCAGCCGCGTGAAGGTGCTTGCCAAGCTCAACATCTCCGAGCGCCGCCTGCCGCAGGACGGCCGCATCGAGATGGCGCTTCCCTCGGGCCAGGTGGACCTGCGCGTCGCCGTGCTGCCCACCATGTTCGGTGAGAGCGTGGTGCTCCGCGTCCTCGACCGCTCCAACGTGCAGCTCTCGCTCGACCGCATCGGCCTGCGCGACGACGACCTCGAGCACGTCCGTACGCTCATCAACAAGCCCAACGGCATCGTGATCGTCACCGGCCCCACCGGCTCGGGCAAGACCACCACGCTGTACGCGGCGCTGAACGAGCTCAACCAGGAGGACACCAAGATCCTCACCGCCGAGGACCCGGTGGAATACGACATCGCGGGCCCGGTCCAGTGCCAGGTGAACCACGACCAGGAGCTCACCTTCGCCAAGCTCCTGCGCAGCTTCCTCCGACAGGACCCGGACATCATCCTGGTGGGCGAGGTGCGCGACCTGGAGACGGCGCAGATCTCCATCCAGGCGTCGCTCACGGGCCACCTGGTGTTCACCACGCTCCACACCAACGACGCGCCGTCCAGCATCGCGCGTCTCACCGACCTGGGCGTGGAGAGCTTCCTCCTGACCGCCACGCTCGAGGCGATCATCGCCCAGCGCCTGGCGCGCCGCATCTGCACCAACTGCAAGGAGGAGTTCATGCCGAGCGAGGAGCAGCTCATGGAGCTGTCGCTTCGCCCGCAGGACGTGGGCGGCCGCACCTTCTTCCGCGGCCGCGGCTGCGAGCGCTGCAACAAGAGCGGCTACAAGGGCCGCCTGGCCATCTTCGAGATCATGGCCATGAACGACGACATGCGCGAGATCATCATGAGCCAGGGCAGCACCGCGGTGCTGCGCCACGCGGCTCGCAAGTACGGCATGCGCACACTCCGTGAGTGTGGCCTGCTTTCCATCTACGACGGGCAGACGACCATCGACGAAGTCGTCCGCGAGACCCTCAGCGAGGATTGAACGCCCCATGCCTACCTATGCATACGAGGCGATGAACGCGTCCGGGAAGACCCAGAAGGGCACCATCGACGCCACCAGCAGCGACGACGCCATCATGAAGCTGCGCAGCGACGGTCTCTACCCGACCACGGTGCGCGAGCAGAAGGGCGGCGGTGCTGCCAAGCCGAACGTGGCGCCGGACAAGAAGAAAAAGAAGAAGGGCGGTGGCCTCAACCTCTCCTTCGGCGGCGTGCCCCTCAAGCGCCGCGTGCTCTTCACCCGCCAGCTCTCCACGCTGCAGGACGCCGGCCTGCCGCTCCTGCGGTCGCTCCAGATCCTGGAGAGCCAGCAGAAGCCCGGGAAGCTCAAGACCATCCTCGAGACCGTCTGCGAGGACGTCGAGGGCGGCAACACCCTCAGCGACGCCTTCGCACGCCACCCCAAGGCCTTCGACCGCCTCTACACCAAGATGGTGAAGGCCGGCGAGATCGGCGGCGTGCTCGACGTGATCCTGCAGCGCCTGGCGGACTTCATGGAGAAGGGCCAGCGCCTGCGTTCGCGCATCAAGGGCGCCCTCATCTACCCGACGGTGGTCATCCTCATCGCCGTGGCGATCGTGACCGGCATCATGTACTTCGTGATCCCGAAGTTCCAGGAGATCTTCAACGACTTCAACGTGAAGCTCCCGGCCCTGACGCTCTGGCTGGTCTCGGCCAGCAAGTGGATCGCCGGCAGCGCCAGCCCCGACCAACGGGTGCCCGGCGTGATCTGGATCATGGCGGCGCCGTTCATCATCTTCTTCCTGCTGAAGGTGATACGAAAGACCGGGTACGGCCGTGCCGCGTTCGACTGGATCATCCTGAAGATCCCCGTGATCGGCAACCTGGTGCAGAAGACCACGGTGGCCCGCTTCACCCGGACGCTCGGAACGCTGGTGGCGGCGGGCGTGCCCATCCTGGAGGCCATCACCATCACCAAGGAGACCTCGGGCAACTGGGTGTTCGAGAAGGCCCTTGGCAGCGTCCACGACAGCATCAAGGAAGGCGAGACGTTCGCCGGTCCGCTCCGCAAGGCGAAGGTCTGCGACGCCATCGTCGTCAACATGATCGACGTCGGCGAGGAGACCGGTGACCTGGACGTGATGCTCATGAAGATCGCCGACAACTACGACGAGGAAGTGGACGTCGCGGTGGCCAGCCTCCTGAGCCTGCTGGAGCCGTTCATGGTGGTGATCCTGGGCGGCATCGTCGGAACCATCGTTCTGGCGCTGTTCCTCCCGCTCGTCAGCATGATCGAGAGCGTCTCCGGCCAGAAGGGCGGCAAGTGATGGGTTCGTCCCGCCGCACGGGCCTCGGGCGTCCGGCAGGTCATTGGGCAGGGCTCGGCCGCGGCTTCACCGTGGTCGAGATCCTGGTGGTGCTCGGCATCGTGATCGGCGTGATCTCGACGCTCGTGGTCGGCCTCGGCTACGCCGCGCGCCGGGCGCGCGTGGCGAACACCGAGTTCCTGATGAACTCGATCGTCGCAGGCATGACGCGGTTCCGCGCCGAGACGGGGTACATCCCGCCGATCCTCGGGGAT
>CAMBSR010000130.1 GCA_945870475.1 Phycisphaera mikurensis NBRC 102666 | reverse complement strand
ACCCCTGTCCCGCGGACGGCCTCGCTCCACCCGGCTGCGCTCGGCCTCGACGACAACCGCTCGTCCGGGCGGCACCCGGGACTATTCAATACCGCAGCTGCCGGACTTCGCGGTTGGCGACGCCGCGGGCCAGGGATCCCGTGCTCGCTGCGGGTGCTCGCATACGTGACAATCACATCATGTGCATGCTCACACCAGCGGCGGTGAGGCCATTGCCGAACCGACGCCATTGGCACATCGGGTGCCTGGCCCCCTCGCCGGAGGGGCAGTGGCGGCGCCATGCCGCCCGCCCCGCAAGGCGACGGGGCCAGTACGCGGGCGCGCCAGGAACGTCGCAAACGCCCGCCGCCCGCCGCGCAAGCTTTCGCCGTCTCACGTCCCGCGTTCGCGTTCCGTGCTGCCGATCGTGAGCGCCGTGCGGCGGCTCCTCGCGTCGGGTGCCGGTCCGCATCCGCCGCACTGCTCCTGTCGCCGGGAGAGGAGCGGCCGCAGCATGAAGCCCACGGCGATGAGTGCGCCGAGCGTGGCGATCCAGAACTGCCAGTCATTCCACGGCATCAGGGGCCTCCTGCGGCCATGCCGACCGCTGCATGCACGGCGAGTGCGGCCATGTAGGCCACGAACGTCATCCACCCGAACTGGATCGCGGGCCACTTCCAGCTGCCCGTCTCGCGCCGCGTGACGGCAAGCGTGGGCAGGCACTGCATGGCCAGGACGAAGAAGACGAGCGCCGCCGCGCACGTGGCGGTGGTGAAGACCGGCGTTCCGTCGGTGCGGGTCATCGTGGCCACCTGCTCCAGGACGCGCTGGTCCGCGACGTCCGCGTCGTGGCCAGCGCCCGCGAGCACGCCCATGGTGCTGACGAAGACCTCGCGCGCCATGAAGCTCGTCATCACGCCCACCGTGAGCTGGCTGTCGAAGCCGAGCGGCGCGAACACCGGCTGGATGGCGTCGCCGATCCTGCCGGCGAAGCTCTCGGCCTGCTGCATGCGGGCGTCGCCGCCCGTGCGCGGGAATGCGCTCAGCCACCACATGACCACCGAGATGGCAAGGATGGTGGTGCCGGCGTTGCGGAGGAAGACGTTGGCGCGGTCCCAGGTGACGAGCGCGGCATTGCGCAGGCTGGGAATGCGGTAGGGCGGGAGCTCGAGGACGAGCGCTCGTGCCGGGCCGCGCAGGATGGTGCGCCGTGCGAGGAGCGCGGTGAGGAGTCCCGCACCGGCACCGAGCGCGTAGCAGGCGGCGAAGGCGGCACCGGCGAACCATGCCGGCTTGCCCACCGAGAGGATGCCGATGAGGAGCACGTACACCGGAAGCCGCGCGCTGCAGCTCATGAACGGGGCCACCAGGATGGTGGCGAGGCGCTCGCGGTCGTCGCGGATGAGGCGCGTGCTCATGATGCCGGGGAGCGCGCAAGCATGGCTCGAGAGAAGCGGCACGAAGGAGAGCCCGCTCAGGCCGAAGCGCCGCATCACGCGGTCGACGGCGAACGCCGCGCGCGCGAGGTATCCGGAGTCCTCCAGGAGCGACACCAGGAAAAAGAGCAGGCAGATCTGCGGGAGGAAGACCAGCACGCCGCCGATCCCGCGGAGGACGCCGTCCGCCAGGAGGTCGGCGAGGATCCCGTCCGGCAGCACGGCGCGGACCGCCGTGGCGACGGAGCCGAACAGGAGGTCGATCAGGCTCATCGGGACCGCGGCCACCATGAAGATGGAGGCGAACAGCGCAGCCATGATCACCATGAACGCGCCGATCCCCAGGAGCGGGTGCGTCAGCGCCTCGTCGATTCGGTCGACCATGGCCTCGCGGCCCTCGTCGATGCTCGGCGCGCGCGCGGAGGATGACTGGACGACGCCGTCGGCCCATGCTGCGAGCGCGGCGGGCGATGCATCGGCGGGCGGCAGCTTCTGGAGCCTGGCCACCAGCGCATCGCTGTCGAAGGGCAGGCTGGAAAGCGTGTCGAGCGCCACGTCCACGGCGGGCACGCCCTCGCCGGTGCGGCCGGACACCGGCACCACGGGGCAGCCGAGTCGGCGCGCAAGTTCCGCCGGATCGACGCACGACGAACGCTGCCGCGCCACGTCCCACATGTTGAGTGCCACCACCGCCGGCAGCCGATGCAGCAGGCACTGTGCGGCGAACTGCAGGTTGCGGCGCAGGTTGGTGGCGTCCACCACCACGAGCATCGCGTCGGGCATCACGCCGTCGATGGCTCCCTCGAGGCAATCGCGGCACACGCGCGCTTCGGGAATGTCGAGGGTCAGCGAATACGAGCCGGGCAGGTCGACGAGCTCGAGCTCCGCGCGTCCATCCGCGGAGCGATGCGTGCCGATGCGGCCTTCCACGGTGGATCCCGGGAAGTTGGCCGTGCGTGCGCGCACACCGCAGAGGCGGTTGAAGAGCGTGGTCTTGCCGGTGTTCGGGTTGCCGAGGACCGCGATGCGCGGCATCGGTGGCCGTGCGCCGCGATTCATGCCGCGGCTGGTGCCGTGCGTGCTCACGCCTTTGCGCCCGGCGTGTCGTCGATCGGGGTCACCAGGATCTTCTTCGCCACGTCGCCGGAGATGCCGAGGCGGGTGCTGTCGATCTGGACGATGCACGGCGTGCCGGAGCGGCAGACGCGGACCTCGCACTCGTGGTGCATGCCCATGGCGTGGAGCAGGCAGCGGTCGCCCTCGGGAAGGTCGAGGAGCTCCGAGCAGTCCACGATCGCGCGCTGTCCCCGGCGGAGCTGGGTGAGCGGGATGCGGACGGGATTGGCGCTGTCGGCCGGCATGGGGGTGGGGATCGCCTCTTCGGGATGATATTGCGACTCAGTCTCAACTTCAATGTCGGGCCGGGTTCCCGTGGCGCGGTACTGGGCGCGTCGCGCGGCGTATTCGGCGGGGGCGACGGGCAGTTCCGGCATCTCGCCGCGCTGCCACTGCGCATGGAGCCTTCGCAGGAATGGCACGCACCACTGGCAGCCCGTTCCGGCGCCGAGGCATTCGGACAGTTGGCTGGCCACGCGCGGCTTCTCCCGCTCCATGAAGTTCACCAGCTTGCGCTGGCTGACACGGAAGCATAGGCAGACGTGGTCGTCGGGGTTCATTGATTGGCGGGGCGCACCGGAGCGGCGCGGCCCGCGGTCACTTGGCGGGCGCCGCGGGTGCGACGGGCGTCATGCTCTTGACCTCGAACTCGTAGAAGTACTCGAGGTAGGGCGCCAGCATCGGCGGGTTCTCGAAGGCCGACGGCTGCGGACGGCGGCCGTTCACCGAGAGCCTGGGTCGCACGATGCCGTTGAACACCAGGTCGCCGGGGACGATGCCATCGCGCGTCCGCACGCGGGCGCTGACGACGCTCTGGTCGACGGTGACGGGCGTGCGGTACTCGCGCTTGCCGTTGGTGAAGACGATGACGAACGACGCGGTCTTGCCGTTGGTCGAGAGCGACGTCGGATCGACCTGACCGGTCCATGCGTACTGCTTGGTGCCGTCTCGGTTGGCCTTCGCGCACCAGCTCTCGAGGGCGCGGAGGTGGAGGTTGAGCGCCTGCTGGTCCTTCAGGTCGGGCAGGGTCGGGAATGCCGCGAGGTAGTCCGCTTGGAGCGACGAGAGAAGCCCGCCCGGGCCGAGGGTCGGGTCGGCGGGGACCGGGGCCGGCACGGGAGCGGCTGGCGAGGTGGTGCCGCCGGAGGTGCCCGTCTGTCCGCTCGGGGCCGCGGCGGCCTTGGCACCGGCGAGCTGCGCCTCGAGGTCCTTGATCCGCTGGAGGGCGGCGGCGAGGTCCGCATCCTTCTTGGCCTGCTCCTGGCGCAGGCGGTCGACCTCCTGGCGCAGGTCGTTGATCGACTGCTCCGGCGGGGTCTGCGCGCCGGCGATGGCGGCCGGCAGGGCAACGAAGGCGAGCGAGGCAACGATGGCGGCGGTCTGCGTCAGGCGCATGGTGGCTGGATCATATGCGGATCCCGATCGAAGGTTTCCGCGGCGCCCGCGCTGAGACTGCGAATAGACTTGCGTCAGCGAGGACCCACGCATGGACCGAATTCGATCGCTGGTCGGGATGGCGCGCCGCAGGCTGTTCCTGCAGGAGTGGCTGTGCGCTTCCATGACGGCGGCGGTGGTGGCGTGCGGAATCCTCCTCGCGCTGGTGCTCGAGCGTCGGCTGCTGGGGTTCGGCGCCGCGGTGGGCGTGCCGAGCCGCAGCGCGGCGTGGCTCCTGCTCGCCGTGATTGTCATGCTTGCCGTGGCGGCGTTGGCCGGCTGGGTTCGCGTCCGGTCCCGCATGCGCAGCGAGGCTGACGTGGCGCTCGAACTCGATGCGCGGATCCGTTCCGGCGAACGACTTTCCACCGCGCTGGCGCTTGCGGCCGACGAAGGCGCGGCGTCGGATCCATTTGCGCGTGCGGCGATCGCCGATGCCGTGGCGTTTGCCGGCGACCCGATGCTCGCCGGTCGCACCCGCGAGGCGTTCCCGGTGCAGGCGACCGGCCGATGGTGGATCGCGCCCGCACTGCTGGGGCTCACGATTGCTGCCTGGATGACGGTTCCGCAGCGCGAGGCAGCGACGCCGCAGACGAAGGACGACGTGGTCCGTGCCGCCGAGCGGAAGCAGACCCCGGAAGAGAAGCGCCTCGAGGAACTGGTGAAGCAGGTGGAACGCTCGCCGGAGCTTGCCGCCAAGCTTGACGCCGAACTCGAGTCGGCGCGCCGGACGCTCGACGAAGGCGCGCGCGGCCCGGTGCGATCGCCGGAGGAAGCCGCGCGCGAGAGCCTGCGGCGCATGGCCGAAATGGAGCAGCGGCTGGCGGAGGTGTCCGACAGCAAGGAATCGAAGGCATCCCGCGAGCTGCAGGACGCGCTGGCGAAGCTTGAACTCCCCAAGGACCAGAACGCCGCACGCGAGCTGGCGGAGGCGCTCAAGCAGGGTGACTTCGAGGCCGCGAAGAAGGCCGTGGCCGAATTGCAGAAGGCGGCCGCGGCGAGCGACCTCTCCAAGGAGGACCGCGAGAAGCTGGCGAAGTCGCTCGAGGACACCGCGAAACAGCTCGACTCGCTTGCGAAGGATCCGTCCAAGCTTGCGGAGGCGCTCAAGAGTGCCGGCATGGATCCGGCGCTTGCCAACAACCCGGCGGCGCTGCAGCAGGCGATTGCGCAGTCGAAGGACCTGAACGAGTCGCAGAAGCAGGCGATCCAGAAGATGGCGCAGTCGATCAAGGACGCGCAGCAGCAGCTGGGGCAGATGAGCCAGAAGATGGACCAGATGGCCCAGCAGTGCAAGAACCCCGGGCAGGAGGGCCAGCAGGCGAAGGGCCAGCAGGGCGAGCAAGGACAGAAGGGCCAGCAAGGCGATCAGCAAGGTCAGCAGGGCCAGCAGCCCGGCGACCCAGGCAAGCAGGGCGACGGCGGCAAGGAAGGCGATGCCATGTCGCAGATGCTCGACAAGGCCGAGACAGAGCGCCAGATGGCCAAGGCCGCCGACGAAGCGGGAGGCAAGTGCCAGGGCGGCGGCGACTCGATGAGCGAGTCCGACGCCGACAGCGCGCTGCGTGCGAGCTCGGAGTCGGGGCAGGGCAAGTCCGGCGGCACAGGAAAGAAGCAGGGCTCCGGCAATGGACGCCAGGAAGGCGCTTCCGGCGGCGACCGCAAGATCCGCGAGACGGCCTTCGGCACCAAGTTCCAGAAGGAGAAGGGGCCGAAGCAGGACGGCGACGTGATCGCGCGCCAGCTGGTGGCCGGGCAGTCGCCCACCGGCGAGAGCCGCGTGGGCCTGGAGCAGGTGGCCGGCACCATTGCCGCCGGCTACGAGAAGGGTTCCGACGAGGATCCTGTCCCCGCGCACCTGCGCGATGTTCACAAGCAGTACTTCGGCGACCTCCGCAAGAAGTTCGACGAGCGCGGCGTGCAGCCGACGAAGCCCGCCGGCGGTGGCGCGCCCGCGCCGGCCGCGCCACCCGCCGCACCCGGTGCCGGAGCCGGCAATGGTCGGTGATGCGTTGCGCGCGGCATTCACGAGCGCGGTGTTGCTGGCGGCCATGGCGGGATGCGGCAAGCCCTCCGTCACCGTGTACGTCAGCGCCGACCAGGACGTGGCGCAGCCGGTCTTCGACCGCTTCGAGCGCGAGACGGGGATCCATGTCGACGCCAAGTTCGACACCGAGGCCACCAAGACCACCGGCCTGGCCAACACCCTTCGCGCCGAACGCAGCCGCCCACGCGCGGACGTGTTCTGGTCGAACGAGCAGGCCGCGAACGTGGCGCTCGCTGCCGAGCAGGTGACGGAGCCGTTCCGCGTGGCGGGTGCGTCTGTCGCTGCGGCTGGCTCTGCGTCCGCGGCCGATGCGTGGCCGGCGCAATGGCACGATCGTGATGGCCGCTGGTACGCGTTCGCCGGGCGCGCGCGCGTCATCGTGTACGCGCCCGACCGCGTGGCACTTCCGCCCGAGACGTGGACGGAGCTGATCGCGCCGCGCTGGCGTGGGAAGATCGCCATGGCCGATCCGCGGTTCGGCACCACGCGCAGTCATCTTGGCGCGATGAAGGCGTATTGGGACACCCACGCCATGCCCGGCTACTACGAGGCCTTTGCCGAGGGCCTTGCAGAGAACATGCCGCGGATCCTGCCTTCCGGAAACGCCGGCGT
>CAMBSR010000129.1 GCA_945870475.1 Phycisphaera mikurensis NBRC 102666 | reverse complement strand
CCCCGCGAGGCAACCCATGCAGAATCGATTCGGAATCAAGGACTTCGTGTTCCTGGTGGTGCTCCTGGCCGTGGCCGTGGAAGGAATCATCGGGCGCGCGGGGAGCAGGCTTTCTGCAGGCCAGTCACAGGTGCTTGGGCTGGCCGTCCTGCTGGTGGCGATCGGCGGCACGAGCTGGCTCACCATGTCGCGCGTGATTCGCGGGCAGGTGCTGAGCCTTCGTTCGCAGCCGTTCATGGAATCGTGCCGCGCGGTGGGCGTGCCCGCTTCGCGCCAGTTCTTCCGCCACGTGCTGCCGAACCTGGTGGGCACCATGGTGGTCTATGCCACGCTCACGGTGCCGGCGGCGATCCTGAGCGAGAGCTTCCTGAGCTTCCTGGGCATCGGCGTGCGCGAACCCGTGCCGAGCTGGGGCAACCTGGCGAGCTCCGGGCTCGGCGAGGTGAACCTGGTGAACAGCCGGTGGTGGCTCCTGGCGGCGCCATGCCTGATGATTGCGCTGACGCTGGTGGCGCTCAACTTCGTGGGCGATTCGCTGCGGGCGCGCTTTGATCCGACGGCGAGCCGGGCACGCTGGTGATGCGCTGATAACGCGCGCGGACGGAAGCTCGGCACGTGGCCGGGACGCTCTGCGTTCCGCTACGATTTCCCGTTCCCCCGCGAGGCAACCCATGCAGAATCGATTCGGAATCAAGGACTTCGTGTTCCTGGTGGTGCTCCTGGTCACGCTCGGCAGCGTCTGGCTGTCCATGGTGCAGAAGACGCGCATGGAGCTCGCGCAGCAGTCCATGTCCGCCAAGCTGGCGGACATCGAGCAGCAGGTGGCCCAGGTGAACCGCAAGCTGGAATCGGGCGGGGAGGTGGCCCGCGGCGCCTCCGCCGGTACCGCCGCCGCCGCCGGAAACGGCGTCTCCACCGACGAGTCCTGGGCCCGCCCCGGTGTCAAGGTGGAGCACTGGGCCGCGCCGCACTGCGCCATCGATCCCGCCACCATCCCCGGCTTTGCCGTGGGCGGCGAGTTCACCGAGCTCTTCGAGGCACAGCCCGCGAAGCTGACGCCGTACATCTCTTCCGACGTCTATTCGACGCGCGTGCTCGACCGCGTCTGCGAGAGCCTCAGCAGCTTCGACCCGAAGACGCTGCGCATGGTCGGTGCGCTGGCTGACGGCTGGCAGATCGATCCGAACGGCCTGTGGATCCGCGCGCACATCAACCCGCGCGCGCGCTTCAGCGACGGCACGCCGGTGACCTCCGAGGACCTCCGCTGGACGTACATGGACTTCATCAACAACCCGCTGATCGAGGCGGAGCGGGCCCGCAGCACCCAGGACAACCTCAAGGAAGTGAAGGTGGTGGACGGGCTGACCGTCGACTTCATGTTCAAGGAGGCGTTCTTCACGAACATCCTGATTGCCCTGGGCAACCCGATCCTGCCCAAGCACTACTACGCCAAGTTCGAGCCCTCGCAGATCAACCAGGGCACGGGCGTCACGATGGGCTCCGGCCCGTTCCGCCTGGCGAAGCTTCCCTCCGGGCCCGATGACCTGACCAACCAGTGGACGCCCGGCCAGGACGTGGTGCTGGTGCGCAACGAGCAGTACTGGGCCGAGAAGCCCTCGCTCGAGCGCCTGCGCTTCAAGAGCATCAAGGATGACCTTGGGCGGCTCGTGGCGTTCCGCAACGGCGAGGGCTCGATGATGATGCCCACGTCGCCGCAGTTCAACAAGGTGATCAAGGAGGAGCCGGAATTCGAGAAGTCGAACTACGCTCTCAAGTGGACCAACATGCGCTGCGGCTACAGCTTCATCGCGTGGCAGTGCGGCCCGCGCTCGGGGAAGGGGCTGACGCCCTTCGTTGACAAGCGCGTGCGCCGTGCCATGACCATGCTGCTTGACCGCGAGCGCATGATCCGCGACATCTGGGACGGGATCGGCATCGTCTCCAAGGGCCCGAACAACCCGGAGAGCCCCGCGAGCGACCCGGCCGTGAAGCCGCTTCCCTTCGACCCCGAGAAGGCGAAGGCGCTCCTGGCCGAGGCCGGCTGGAAGGATCGCGACGGAGATGGCATCCTGGAGAACGAGAAGGGCGACAAGTTCACCTTCGAATACACGTACGCCACCGGCGGCGAGATCTCCGAGCGCCTGGCGCGCTTCGTGAAGGACAGCTACGGTAAGGCCGGCATCGTGGTCACCACGCGCCCGGTGGACTGGAGCCGCTACCAGGAGCTCCTCAAGCTGCGCGACTTCGACGCGATCACCATGGGCTGGGGCGCCAACGCGCCCGAGAGCGATCCGCGGCAGATCTTTCACTCCGAGAGCATCAAGGAGGGCGGCGACAACTTCACGCAGTGGGTCAACAAGGACTGCGACGCGCTCATCGAGAAGGGCCGCCGCACCATGGACGAGGCCACCCGCATGGAGGTGTGGCGCCAGTTCGAGGCCTGCATCGCCGAGGACCAGCCGTACACCTTCGTCCGCGTGGCGCCATGGCTGCGCTTCGTGAAGAAGGACTTCGGCAACGTCAACACCTACAAGACGGGCCTGGAGCCGCAGGAGTACTTCTACATCTCCGGCCGCGCCCAACCCGCCCCTTCCGCCAACTGACGCGCCCCGGCGCCACCGATGCTCTCCTACCTCGTACGACGCCTCGTCTTCATGGTCCCGACGCTGCTCGGGATCACGCTGATGGTGTTCATGCTCCTGGCGCTTGCGCCGGGCGGCATCGGCGCGGGCCTGGCGGTGCAGGGCGGGCAGATGTCGGACACCAGCCGTGTGGCGCAGATGCAGGCGTACCTGGAGGACCGCTACGGGCTGAACGACCACGTGTTGGTGCAGTACGCGCGGTGGCTCGGGCGCCTCTCGCCGGTGAAGTTCGGCACGCGCGACCTGCGCGACGGCAACGGCGAGCGCGTGCCGGCGCCGCGCGCGATCGAGGCGCCGCCGCTCGCGAAGGCATTCCCGGTGCCCGAGGTGAAGGTGCCGGCCATGGTGCTGGCGACGGGCGGCGGTGCGGTTCCCCAGTTCAAGAAGCTCCAGCGTGATGCCGAAGGCACGCGCCGCGAGTGCGTGGGCAAGGTGCGCCTCTTCAAGGACGCCATCGCCGACTACGCGCGCGCTGCGGGCAGCCCGCTCACGGAGCGCCTGAACGGCAAGGGCGGCGCGGACCCGCGCGACTTCGCCGACGTCACGTTCGACCATGCGAATGCCGCGTGGCCGAAGCTCGAGAAGGCCGCCGCCGACATGCATGCCGCGCACGCCGCGGCGGTGGTGGCGCAGTCGCAGGCCATGGACGCGTTCCGCGCGCACCCGTATCCGCCGAGCGGCATCCCGATCATCCCGGACGTGGTGAGCCTGGACACGCCCGACCTCGGCGTGGCGTTCTCGAAGAACCGCCCGGTGTGGGACCTGATCGCGGCGGCGCTGCCGGTGACGCTCCTCATCAACCTGATCGCGTTCCCCATCTCGTACCTGATCGCCGTGCCCACGGGCGTGCTGGCGAGCGTGCGGCGCGGCGGGTGGTTCGACGTGTTCTCGGGGTTCCTCTACCTCTCGCTCTATTCCATCCCCACGGTGCTCGCCGGCGTGTTCGCGATCGGCTTCCTGGCGAACAAGCAGTACCTGGGCTGGTTCCCGGTGAGCGGCCTGCACGAGAGCGGCTCGGAGGCGTTCACCTTCATGCCGTTCACGGACGAGGCCGGCGCCTGGCACCGCGGGTATCTCCTCGACACGCTCTGGCACGTGGGCCTGCCGGTCCTCTGCCTGGTGTACGGAAGCTTCGCGGTGCTCTCCAAGCAGACGCGCGCCTCGATGCTCGACAACTTCAGCGCCGACTACGTGCGCACCGCGAAGGCGAAGGGCGTGCCGCGCAAGGACGTGGTGCTGCGCCACGTGTTCCGCAACAGCCTGCTGCCCCTCATCACCATGTTCGTGGGCATCTTCCCGGCGATGCTCGCCGGCAGCGTGGTGATCGAGCGCATCTTCACCGTGCCCGGCATGGGCAGCCTGGTGATCGAGGCGATCGACCTGCGCGACCGCGAGCTGATCCTGGCCGATACGTTCCTCATCGCCTGCGTGAACATGCTGGCGCTCCTCCTGGCCGACGTCCTCTATGCGGCGGCCGACCCGCGGGTGAGCTATGACTGAGCGCAAGGGAGCAACCCCCATGCCCGCGGCCATCTCCGGCATCGACGTGATGCGCGGCGTGGGCGCGGTGCGCGCCAAGGGCTTCTGGGCGGATGCGTGGGAGCGCGTCCTCAAGCGCCCGGGCGCGGTGTTCGGGCTGTGCTGGATCGGCGTGATCGCGTTCTTCGCGGTGTTCGGTCCGATCGTGGCCAATGCGCATCCGCTGACGCTCCTGCGCGTGGGCGCGGGCGGCACGGCGGTGCGCGAGTGGCCGCTCCTGGCGAACCTGACGCCTACCGACTGGGCACTCCTGATCGGCTTCTTCGTGGGCCTGCCGTGGATCTTCGCGGGTCCCGGCAGCCTGACGCGTGCGCAGCGGCTCGGCATCTTCGTGGTGGCCGCGCTGCAGGTGGGATTCACCATCGTGCTGGCCGGGGCGATCGTCGCCTGGGCGCAGGATCCGGCCCGCGCGGAGTGGCTCAAGGCATTCGCGCGCAGCGGTGCGGGGCCGTGGACCATCATCGGCGCGGTGGCGGTGCTCCTGGCGATGGGCGCGGCCTGGGTGCCGTCGGTCGATTCGCGCCGCGTGCGCGTCGGTGCGGCGATCGTCGCGCTCCTCGTGGGCTGGGGCCTCTCCGGCGTGAGCGGCGGGGCCACGCTCGTCAACTTCGAGCGCTACCTGGAGGACGAGCAGTCGGGCGCCATCCGCGAGGTGACGTGGACGCTCATCCCGTGGTCGCCGCAGTATTCGCGCAGTGACATGGTGGCCATCGCCCCGGGCGAGCGCATCGCCGACGTGGAGCGCCTGGAACAGTTCAAGGGCACGCCCTTCGGCGAGCGTCGGGTGATCCTCGGCACCGATGCGCTGGGCGGCGACGTCCTCTCGCAGATGCTGTGGGCGTGCCGGCTGTCGATCTCGATCGGCCTGGTGTCGACCGGCATCTCGGTGCTGATCGGCGTGACCATGGGCGCCGTCATGGGCTACTTCGGCGGGAAGGTGGACATGGTCCTCTTCCGCATCGTCGAGATCTTCATGGCGGTGCCGGTGCTCTTCCTCCTGATCGTGGCCGCGGGCGTGCTGCCGCGCGACACCTACGTGATGATGGCGATCATCGGCTGCTTCAGCTGGACCGGCGCGGCGCGCTTCACGCGCGCGGAGTTCATGAAGCTCCGCAACCAGGACTTCGTGCAGGCGGCCAAGGCCACGGGCCTGCCGCTGCGCGCGATCCTGTTCCGCCACATGCTGCCCAACGGCGTGACGCCGGTGCTCGTCGACGCGAGCTTCGCGATCGCCGCGGCCATCTCCATCGAGGCCACGCTCAGCTACCTGGGCCTCGGCCCCGACGGCCAGGCCTCTTGGGGCAAGCTCCTCTCGAGCGCCACCGCCGCCACGGGCACCTTCGTCTGGTGGCTGGCGGTCTTCCCGGGCCTGGCGATCTTCCTTTCCGTCCTCAGCTACAACCTGCTCGGCGAAGCGATGCGCGATGCCATCGACCCGAAGCTCCGGAAGGCGGCACACTGATGAGCCCATCCGCCGTGAAGGCCTCGAACGATCCCGCCACCGTCGACGCGATGCGCGCGATGGGCGAGGCGGACCGCCTCTCGCGCCCCGTGCTCGAGGTGGCCGACCTCGCCGTCAGCTTCGACAATTCCAACGGCGGCCCGCGCATCCAGGCGGTGAACGGCGTGCACATGACGCTCTTCCCGCAGCAGACGCTGGCGGTGGTGGGCGAGTCCGGCTGCGGCAAGAGCGTGACCGCGATGAGCACCATGCAGCTCATCCCGCGTCCGCCGGGCCGCTTCGACCGTGGCAGCATCAACTTCGAGGGGCGCGACATCTGCGCACTCACGGAAGACGACATGCTCACCGTCCGCGGCGGGAAGATCGCCATGATCTTCCAGGAGCCGATGACGAGCCTCAACCCCGTCTACACCATCGGCGACCAGCTGATGGAGGCCATCTTCCTGCACCAGCAGGTTGCTCCGGAGGAGGCGCGCCGCATCGCCGTGCAGGCGATGAAGGACGTGGGCATCAAGAGGCCGGAAGAGCGGCTCGACATGTACCCGCACCAGTTCTCCGGCGGCATGCGCCAGCGCGTGATGATCGCGATGGCGCTCGCGTGCCGGCCGAAGGTGCTGCTGGCGGACGAGCCGACCACCGCGCTCGACGTGACCATCCAGGCGCAGATCCTGGAGCTCTTGCGCGAGCTGCAGCGCACGCGGGACATGGGCATCATGCTCATCACCCACAACCTGGGCGTGGTGGCGGAGAACGCCGACGTGGTCTGCGTGATGTACGCGGGGCGCGTGGTGGAGTACGCCAATGTATTCGAGCTCTTCGACGAGCCGCTGCACCCGTACACGCGCGGCCTGTTCCGCTCCATCCCCATGCTGCGCGACACCAAGGACCGGCTGGTGACCATCAAGGACGTCACCAACGATGCCGCGGAGTTCCGCAGGATCCCCGGCGTGACGCCGTGGTGGCCGGACATGCCCGCGGGCACGCGTCCGGAGACGGCGCC
>CAMBSR010000128.1 GCA_945870475.1 Phycisphaera mikurensis NBRC 102666 | reverse complement strand
AGCCCTGCATGGGCCAGTAGCGGCTGGAATCGGGCGTGAGCACCTCGTCCACCAGCATGAGTTCGCCGGTGGGCGTGCCGTCGGCAGCGAGTGCGAAGCCGAACTCGAACTTCGTGTCGGCGAGGATCAGCCCGCGTCCGCGCGCGTGCTCGGCGGCGGCGCCGTAGATGCGGAGCGTCAGGTCCCGCAGGCGCGCGGCCAGGTCGCCGCCCACGGCGTCGCACATGCGCTCGAAGGAGATGTTCTCGTCGTGGCCCTCGGCGGCCTTGGTGGCCGGCGTGAAGATGGGCTCGGGCAGGCGTTCGCACTGGCGCAGCCCGGCGGGGAGTGGAATGCCACAGGCGGTGCCGGATGCCTGGTACTCCTGCCAGCCGCTGCCGGCCAGGTAGCCGCGCGCCACGCATTCCACCTGCAACACGCGCGCGGCGCGGCAGACCATGGAGCGGCCGGAAAGCATCGCCCGCTGCGTGCCGTCGAGGCCCGCGATCGCCGAGACGTCGGTGGTCACCAGGTGGTCGGTCACGATTCCCAGCGAACGCAGGAAGCGGAACCAGCCGACGCTGATGGAGGTGAGCAGCTGGCCCTTGCCCGGAACGGGCGTCGGCATCACCACGTCGAAGGCGCTGATGCGGTCGGTGGCCACCACCAGGAGCTGCGGTGCCTGGCCCGCCGCCGCCGGGAGCTCGTAGACGTCGCGGACCTTCCCCTGGCGGCGGCCGTGGAGGGGCAGGTGGGTCTCGAAGACCGCGTCGATCGTTGCATCGGTGCCGTGGAGGGCGCTCATCGCGGGGCATCGTAATCGGCGGCGGACCGATGGAGATTCGCGGCGAATTCGCGGCAATCCCGGGAATCCTGCGCAGCGCGGATACACTCGGTGCCGATGCTCCGTTTCACGGTATTCGACGAGCATGGGCCAGCGAGCGCGTGGCCCATCGTGAACGCCCACCTCCTTGGCTCCTATGACACGGCCTTGGAGGGAGCGATCGCGTTCAAGAACGGACGCGTGGTCTGCAAGCCGCGCGATCCGCACATTGCGCATGCCCTCTGCCTGGAGGTGAACGCCGGCAAGGCCGGCACCATGATGCTGCAGACCTGCCTCCTCCAGCAGCGCGACGAGCCGTACCGCTTCTACGAGGAGATCGCGCGTCACCGCATCAAGATCTTCCTGGAGAAGAGCGAGCACTGGGGCCTGCTGGATCCGGCGAAGGCGCCGGACGCGTTCGAGTTCTTCGAGCGCGCGCGTTCCATGTTCGTGTCCGGCATGGTGGACCAGGATCCGTTCCGCGCGGAGATGCACCACCGCGACGCGCTGGAGCTTGCCATCTTCGCCAGCGAGAAGCTGGTGATGCGCCGCGCCGAGTGGATGCTGCATTCGCGCTACGGCAAGCAGGGCGCCGCCAGTGCGCTGGGCGTGCGCGTGCCGGTCGAGAAGTCGCCCGATATGGTGAAGGCCTCGCTCCACAAGGAATTCGACATCGTCTCCGTGCCCACGCCGTGGACGATGATCGAGCCCACGCAGGGGCGCTTCGTCTGGGACCAGGTGGATCGCTGGATGGCGGCCGCGAAGCAGGGCGGGCGCCGCGTGATCGCGGGGCCGCTCCTCGATGCCACCGCATCCGGCGTCCCGGGCTGGGTGCGGCCCATGCTTGCCGATCCGGCCAAGCTGAAGGACCGTCTGTACGCGTTCATCAAGGAAGTGGTGACACGCTACGGACCGCTCAATCCCTTCTGGAACATCGTCTCGTCCATCCACATGAACGAGGCCGCGCCGCTCACGCCGGACGCCATGGTGCAGGTCACGCGCCTCGCCGGCGTCTCCGTTCGGCAGACGTCGAAGAACGCGAAGCTCCTGGTGGAGATCGGCGATCCGTTCGGAGACATCCCGCCAGACGCGGCCGGTGCCATCGGAGCCATCCGCTACCTGCGCGCGCTGGTGGCCGAGGGCGTGCCGATGGACCTCGTGGGCATTCCCGTGGTGATCGGCGATGCCGCGCACGGCCGCGGCACGCGCGACCTCATGCAGGTGGCCGCCATGCTCGAGCGCTTCAGCAGCCGCAAGGAAATGCCGCCGCTCATCATCACCGCGTGCGGCGCGCCCAGTGCCCCGCATCCCGAGCCCGGTGCCGGTTGCTGGCGTGGGCCGTGGAGTGAGCGGTCGCAGGGCGCGTGGGCCCCGATGCTCTTCCAGATCGCCATGGCGAATCCCGGCGTCCACGCCGTGGTGTGGGATCGCCTGCGAGACGACGCCGGCGTCGGCCTGCGTGACGGCGGGCTGTTCGCCGCGGGCGGTACGCCCAAGCCGGCGGCCGAGCGGCTGCTTCTCACGCGCCGCAAACTCCGGAATGCGCTTGGGCCGATGCCGGAGCTTGGTGCCGCGGCATCCGTGCCCCAGACTGCCGGTGGTTCCGCTCCCGAGGTTGCGTGATGACCATCGACCATTCCGTGCATACCGGCCGGGCACTTCCGCGATCCGCATGGTTTCCGCGATCATCATGGTTGATGCGACGCGCTGCCGCCGCGGTCCTCTTGGTCGCCGCCGCTGCCTCGCTCGTTCCGGTCCTGGCACGGGCAGTGGCGCCCCGGCAGCCGGCGTCCGTGGTGCCCGTGGCCGACCCCATCAACGTGAACCAGGCCTCCGCCGCGGAACTCTCGCTCCTGCCGGGCGTCGGCCCTTCGATTGCCGCGGCCATCGTGGCCGACCGTGAATCGCGCGGGGTGTTCCGGCGACCGCAGGACCTCGACCGCGTGCGCGGCATCGGTCCCGCGATCCTGGCGCGGATCCTGCCGCATGTCACCGTCGGCGCGCCCGCGCCCGCCTACGCTGCGCACTGATGCCCTCCGCTCCGGATGCATCGCCGGCCTGGTTCCCCAGGCTCGTGGCCGCGCGCGCGCTTGACCCACTCGTCGCCAACGTCGAGGCGGGCGGGGCTTCTTCGTGCCGTGGTGCGGCGGGAAGCAGCACCGCGTTCGTGGCCGCCGCGCTTGCGAAGCGTTGTTCGGGGCGCCCGCTCCTCCTCATCACCGCGCACGCCGACGAGGCCGAGGAAGCGGTCGCGGAGATCAACGACCTGGCCGCTGCGGGGCTTGCGCCGGACGCCGCGCTTCTTCCTGCGCTTGAATCGATGCCGGGCGAGGGAGGTGCCGCACTCGACCTCCTGGCCGAGCGACTCACCATGGTGCGCCGTCTCGCCGAGGGACGCGGCCCCGCGATCATGGTGGTGCCGATGCCGTCCCTCATGCAGATGGTGCCGGGCGCAGACCTCCTGCCACGCATCCTGCGCGTGGTGCGCGCGGGCGCAACGTGCGCGCCGCGTGAACTCGCCGAGTGGCTCGCCGACGCCGGCTACACGCGCACCGAGACCATCGAGAACCCCGGCGACTTCGCGGTGCGCGGCGGCGTGATGGACATCTTCCCGCCGGGCGGAGCGCTGCCGGTGCGCCTCGACTTCTTCGGCGACGAGCTCGAGCGGATCTTCGAGATCGACCTGGCCACGCAGGCAAGCGACCGCCGCGTGGAGGAAGCGCAGCTCGTTGGCGCCAGCGCGGAAAGCCTGCTGGACGAGGCCGGAAAGGTGCCGTTCGCCGACCTCCTTCCCAAGACCACGGTGTGCGTGATTGCGGAACTTGCCGAGGTGTTCGAGCAGGGCCGCGGCTACTGGGAACGCGTGAACGATGGCCACGGCGTCCTTTCCCCGCAGGCCGTCTTCAAGGGCCTCGGTGCGCGTTGCCACGCGCTGGTCGACATCAACGGCTTCAGCTCCACCAACGCGTCCGACCGCGTGGTACCGCTGCCCGCCGCCAACATCCCGGCGTTCGATGACGAGGTGCCCGTCGCCTTCGGCGAGCTCGGCGAACTGGCCGCCCGCACGCCGACGTACCTCTGCTGCGACAGCGAAGGCGAGCTGGCCCGCGCCGGCGAGCTGCTGCGCGAGCACGCGCGCGCTGCGCCGGTCACCTCGCTTCGCACGCACGTCCACCGCGGCTTCGCGTGGGAGGGCGATCGCCCGTTCGCGATAGTCCCGCAGCACGAGGTGCTCCACCGCTTCGGCGCGCGCCGGCGCGTGCAGCGCATCGGCGCCGCCACCACGCGCGATGCGTTCCTCCAGTTTGGCCCCGGCGACTACGTGGTGCACCGCGACCACGGCATCGCGCGGTTCCATGGCCTGCACCTGATCGTCGGCAAGGACGGGAAGGCCTCCAAGGAGGCGAAGGACGCGGGCGAGGAGGAGTTCCTCACGCTCGAGTTCGAGGGCGGCGCCAAGCTCCACGTTCCGGCATCCAAGATCGACCTGGTGCAGAAGTACGTCGGCGCCGCGTCCGGGCGGCCCACGCTCTCCGCGCTCGGCGGCAAGCGCTGGAAGGCGCAGAAGGAACGCGTGCAGGAGGCGGTGCGCGACCTGGCCGGCGAGATGCTCCGCATCCAGGCCGCGCGCGAGGGCACCGCGGGCATCCGCTACCCCGAGGACACGCCGTGGATGCGGGAGTTCGAATCGGACTTCCCGTGGACCGAGACCGAGGACCAGCTTGCCGCCATCGCCGCCGTGAAGCGCGACATGCAGGCGGCGCGCCCCATGGACCGCCTGATCTGCGGCGACGTGGGCTTCGGAAAGACCGAGGTGGCCATCCGCGCGGCGTTCAAGGCCGTGGAGAGCGGCCGGCAGGTGGCGGTGCTGGTGCCCACCACCGTGCTCGCCGAGCAGCACGAGCGCACCTTCCGCGACCGCTTCAAGGCGTACCCGTTCCGCATCGAGAGCCTCTCGCGCTTCAAGGGAAGTGCGGAGAGCCGCAAGATCCTCGAGGACGTCGCCAAGGGCCAGGTGGACGTGATCATCGGCACGCACCGCATCCTGAGCGAGGACGTGAAGTTCGCCGACCTCGGCGTGGTGGTGGTGGACGAGGAGCAGCGCTTCGGCGTCGAGCACAAGCAGCGGCTCCTCGCATTCCGCCTGACCGCCGACGTCCTCACGCTGAGCGCGACGCCCATCCCGCGCACGCTCCACATGAGCTTGCTGGGGCTGCGTGACATCTCGAGCCTCACGACGCCGCCGCCCGACCGGCGCGCCATCGTCACCGAGGTCATTCCCTGGAATCCCAAGCGCATCCAGCAGGCCATCCGGCGCGAGCTGGCACGCGAAGGTCAGGTGTTCTTCGTCCACAACCGCGTGCACGACATCGAGGAGGTGGCCGCCACGGTGCAGGCCATGGTCCCGGACGCGCGCGTCATCATCGGCCACGGGCAGATGACGCCCTCGATGCTCGAGGACGTGATGCTGAGGTTCATGCGCCACGAGGCGGACATCCTGGTGTCCACCACCATCATCGAGAGCGGGATCGACATCCCCACCGCCAATACGATGGTCATCCACGACGCGAACATCTTCGGCCTGGCCGAGCTGCACCAGCTGCGCGGCCGCGTCGGGCGATCGAAGCACCGCGCGTACTGCTATCTCACGCTCCCGCAGGATCGCGCCATGACCGAGGAGGCCATGAAGCGCCTCAAGGCCATCGAGGACTACTCGATGCTCGGCGCCGGATTCCGCATCGCCATGCGTGACCTCGAGATCCGTGGTGCGGGCAACCTGCTCGGCGCCGAGCAGAGCGGGCACATCGCGACCGTCGGCTACGAGATGTACTGCCAGCTCCTCGAGCAGGCCGTGGGCGAACTCCGCCTGGAGGACCGCGTGGTGCCGAGCGACACGGTGCTCGACATCGGCGTGGCTGCGAGCATTCCGCGCGCCTATATCCCGAGCGATCTGCGCCGCATGGAGGCGTATCGCCGCATCGCCATGGCCAAGGACCCGACGCAGCTTTCCAAGGTGCGCGCCGACCTCGAGAGCGCGTACGGCGCACCGCCTGCGGGCGTCGGCGTTCTGCTGGACATGGCCGACGTGCGGCTCGCGGCCACGCTGCTCGGCGTGCGCAGCATCGCGCGGCGCGAGCAGGACGTGGTGTTCCGCACGCTCAACGACGCGATGCTGCGCGCGAAGCTCATGGGCATCCAGGGCACCGTGCGCGTGATCGGGAAGCCGGACGAGGCGGGGCTCGTCGATGTCTACATGCGGCCGTCGAAGGGGCTCGTGGAGCCGAAGGCGCTGCTGAAGGTGCTGCACCGGCGGTTGGCTGCGTCGGCGTGAGCGGGCGGGGAGGCGTTGCGACGTTTCCGGAGCGCCGGCGTACTGGCCCCCGGTCGCCTTGCGGGGCGGGCGGCACGGCGCCGCCACTGCCCCTCCGGCGAGGGGGCCAGGCACCGTGTTCGCCGATGGCGTCGGTTCGGCAATGGCCTCACCGCCGCGCGTGGTGTGTTGCGTTGCGCGCGGTTGCCTGATCGGTGGTCGGTGGTCGACGCAAAAAAGATCCGACCGCGTGCAGGCGTGAAGCACGCGGTCGGAGGCGGGCAGGGCCCGCGATGAAATCGATGTCCAAGGGGCTGGGGGTGCTGCGGGAGCGCCGTACCGACCCGTTGGGCTTTCCGTATGCGGAGGCGTGGAATCCGGTGCGGATGTATCACTCCATTCCGTTCGTGATGACGAACTGTCCTGGGGAGCCCGTTCTTGGGCTGAATCTCAGGTGCGGGGGCCGCTGGCAGGCTGAAAGGCCGCAGGTGGGGGAGGGTCCGCGGGTGTCCAGATAATCACAACCGATCTCGGGGAAAAACTTCCCGTTCCCACAGTTGTTTCAGCCTGCCCGTCCATACTGCTCT
>CAMBSR010000127.1 GCA_945870475.1 Phycisphaera mikurensis NBRC 102666 | reverse complement strand
TCGGTCCGCTCGCCCTCCACGTCATCGGTGGTGGTGAACGCGGTCATGTCGATGGTGGTCAGGTACCGCTTCTCGGTGGCCATCAGCGACTCGATCTGCCGCGTGCACTTCCCGAGCGCCAGCACCAGCACCCCGGTCGCCAGCGGGTCACGCGTGCCGGCATGGCCCGTGCGCGCGCCCCCGGCCCGCCGCCGGACGATGGCGACGGCCTTCATGCTGGAGAAGCCCAGGGGCTTGTCGAGGGAGAGGATGCCGTGGATCGGAGCACGGGCCTCGTGGCGATTTCCGAGATTCTGCTCGATGCCCGGATCATATTGTGCAACCCCTTGGACCCCGATGCGAATTAGTGGACGGGGCCACGCATCGGCCCGGGGTTTCGCGCGACACCTGGACATTTTGCGCGTCTGTCTGAAAGCGGGGCTTCACGATGGATTCTGATTACGTTCGTCACCTGCGGGAGATCATTGCTCGGGAACCGCATCCATGGCCTTGGCGTGTTCGGAAGGTCGCGTCGATCATGTTGTTCTTTGTGATGACTGCGGCCCCCTTGATTTTCCCGACGCTTTGTCTTTCCTACGTCGCATTCCGCCTGTTGCCTTCTCCGGAATGGCGATCCGGACCGTCGGCATTTCTTCTTGGAAGCCTCGGCGCAATCGGGATAGTGGGGCTACCAGTTTTGATTGCCGAACTTGGTCACCGCGAGGACTTCATCAAAAAAGTCCGAAAGAGCATTCTGGCGCTTCGATTGGCATTGATTGGTCGGGATCTTGAGTGGCGGCGTACGACCAAAGTCTTGGCGAAGCAGTTAGAGCGCATGCGCAACTCCCCGCCGCCTGATCCTCGTCTTGAGGAGATCACGCAGCTGCGGAACTATTACCGTTGGATCGCCAGTTGTCCGGAGCGCGCGGCTATCCTCGGAATCGATCTGGCACAATGCCGACACGCACTTGAGCCGATGGCTGCGGAGCTGTCGATGGACATCGATAAGTTCCTCCAATCATGGCCTTCGGAATCGGTAGATCGCTCGGTAGATCGCTCGGTTGACGACTCGATCGACTACTGACTCCGTTACCTCGCAGTCGCACCATTGGCGCGACACT
The DNA here is from genome assembly GCA_945870475.1 of Phycisphaera mikurensis NBRC 102666. GTDB lineage: Bacteria > Planctomycetota > Phycisphaerae > Phycisphaerales > SM1A02 > UBA966. Next base: position 5,624 of record CAMBSR010000127.1, on the reverse strand, counting down.
CCCGGGCAGAACTGCAACGTCCATTCACGATCCCGCTTTCCCGTGCGTAGGCGGATGTACCGACGGCACCAGAGGGGCGCGCCGGACACCGTCCACAGGGCGGCGTGAGCTGTCGTTTCGGACCCGGCGCCGTCTCGATCGTGCGTCCTGATATCTCCGGTGGCGGGGCACGGTGAGCCGGCCGCCCTCCGCTACACTCCGCAACCCTCAGGACAGGTGTCCGAGCGGTTGAAGGAGCAGCATTGGAAATGCTGTATACGGGTAACCGTATCGTGGGTTCGAATCCCACCCTGTCCGCCTGAAAGCGCGCGGGAGACGGCTGCAAGGCCGTCTCCCGCGCGTGTTTTTGCAGATGGGTCGGCGGGGCGTCGGGCGCGCTCAGGCGCGGCGACGGCGTCCGATCAGGCCGGCCACGGCGAAGGCGGCTGCGCCGGGGGCGGGGATCACGCCCCAGTTGAACTCCACGGAGGACGTGGTGGGCATCGAGATCGCGGTGTAGGAGCTGGTGAACTCGTAGATGCCAGCCGCCAGTTCGAAGGTGGCGGTGCCGCTTGCGGCCTGGCCGTAGCTGCCGCCGACGGAGCTGAAGCCTCCATCGAAGAAGGAAAGTCTCTGCAGCAGCGTTCCGTCGTATTGCGTGACAGACCAGAGGCCGGCCTGCGAGAGGTCGGTCCAGTCCCACGTCACCGTCACGGTCGTGGGCGACGTGAACATGTAGACGGCTGCCGCCGTTGCATTGCCGGCCACGCCACCCTGGGTGCTCATGGCCGAGGTCATGAGGATGCTTGCGTCGGCGGTCGTCATGGTGGAGCTGACGTTGCCGAACGCGCCCGTCGCCAGGTCCGCAGTGATGGTGCCGAAGCCATCGTCGAAATTGGACGACTGCTGCTCGGGGTTGGTGTAGATGGTGCTGCTGACCTGTGCGAAGTCGAAACCGGCCAGGGCAGGGGCGGCGGTCACGGCGGCAAGGGTGATCGGAAGGATGGTCTTCATGAGATCTCCGTCGTCCGCCGGGGCGGACGCCAAACAGATAAGGGCGCCTCGGCAGCCCAACAACTGGTGCTGCCGAAAGGCACCCGGACATCACTAGTAGTCGTGATCCGCGAACTTTCGAATCATCGACTTCCCGCTATTCTGAACTTTCCATGGAGGTTCGCTGATTATGAGCTCTTACGGCCGTCAACGGTTCAGTCGTGTCCATTGCCTGGTGCTCCCGGCCTCGGTCCTCTTTGCCACCACCGCGCAGGCGCAGGTGATCAGTGCCCAGTCCCTGGCGCCCGTGGCGCCGGCGGACTACTTGGCCAGCACGCGCCTCCAGTTCGGCCTCACGCAGCCGCAGACCTACCAGGGCGCCATCCTGGGCGGTCAGCGCATCCTCTCTGACCAGCAGGCGGTGATTGCAGGCCAGGGCGGGTTCACCGCCAGCACCAACCCCCCGTTCTGGAACCAGACGACCGGCAACGCTTTCACGCTCTCCTACACCGCGTCCTCCAACACGCTCACGCTGCGCGTCCTGCGTCCCTCCGGCGCGCAGCAGTTCTCCATCAGTGACACGGTGAATCTTGCCGGTGCCGGGGGCCTGAACCTCGACTTCGGCGCGCTCAACAACTCCACCTTCGGCGGCATTCGCCTGACGTCTGCCGGGCAGACGGTGAACCTGGGCCCGAGCGGCCAGCCGTGGAGCTCCACGTCGCTGGCCAACTCCACGCTCACCGGCTGGGACCTCGGCTCCGACTGGAGCATCACGGGCAGCGTGCTCTTCCAGCAACCCGGCCAGGACGCGCTGCCGCGACTGCAGACCGACATCCTTGCGCCCGGACTGGCGTACCAGCTCAGCCACACTGCGGCCGCTCCTGCCACGCAGGTCTACAACTACGGCATCACGCAGGCGATGGTGGTCCGCGACGCCGACTTCCTGCAGGCTGCCTACGGCGGCACCGACGGCATCATCGAGGCCGACATCAGCTCCGCGGCCCCGGTGACCTTCGACGTGACCGGCAACCAGCAGTACTCCGGCAGCATCACCGACCTGACCAGTTCGCTCGTGGCCGCCCAGTACCGCGGCGAAGCCAGCCTGGTGAAGGACGGCAACGGCACCCTGACCCTCACGGGCGCCAGCAACTACAGCGGATTCACGGCCATCGCCGCAGGCACGCTTGCCATCAGCGATTCGAACCAGCTCGGAAGCGGGGCGATCATCTTCGGCAGCAACGGTGGCACTGCCCCGGTGCTCGCGGTGGACCTTGGCGGCGGCACGGACACGCTGGCACAGGACATCATTGCCTTCGAGTCCGACGTGACGCTGGACGTGGCGGCGGGAACGCTGAACCTCACCGGCACCATCGGCGGCATCGACGGGACCGAGGGCCTCGTCAAGCGCGGCGTGGGCACGCTGAACCTTTCGGGCCTGAACGACCTCGCTGGCCCCACCACCATCGTCGACGGCACGGTGGGCATCACCGACGTCAGCCAGCTCGGCACCGGCGGCCTGGTGTTTGGCGACGGCAGCGGCACCGGCACGCCGATCCTCTCGGCGAACCTGCCCGACGAGCAGTCGCTCGTCATCAACCTGCCGGGCGGCGGCCTGTTCATGGACGCCTCGGCGGCCACCTTCGACATCCAGGGCGGCACGCTGGGGATCGCCGGATCCGTGTCGGAGACCGGCACCAACGACATCGTCAAGCTCGGGGCCGGCACGCTGGTGCTGGACCTGGCGGGCACCTACGGCGGCAAGCTCGACGTGCAGGAAGGCACGGTGGCCATTGCGAGCGCCGGCGCGGTGGGCGGTGCGGGCATCCAGCTCGGCGACGCCGCGGTGCGCATGGACGTGGACTTCACCAGCGCCGCCGGCCAGGACCTGGCGGTGGTTGGCAGCGGCACGATGTTCAGCACCGTGGGCGCCAGCGTCGAGTGGAACTCCGACATCACGTCGGCCGCGGGCGATTCGCTCGAGCTGCAGGGCCTGACCTTCCGCATGAACGGCGATGCCTCGGCGGTCCTCGGCGGGCTCGACATCAACGGCACGCAGTTCACCATGGACGGCGGCACCATCGGCAGTGCGGTGCTTGCGCGCGACGGCTCGTTCTTCGACGCCAACGGCACCGTCAGCGGCGACATGACCGTGCAGGACGCGACGCTGGGCGCGAGCGGCGACGACAACACCCGTCCCGGCACGCTGAATGTCGGCGGCAACCTGTCGCTGTCGGCTGCGTCGTTGCTGCGCTCCAACCTCTTCCTGACCGAGAGCGCACCGAATCAGCGTGAGTCGGACCGGGTGGTGGTGTCCGGCAGCGCCACCATGGGCGGCAGCATGCTCGCGGTGCACGATTCCGCGGTTGCGCCCGGCACGCTCGTTCCGGACCTTGGGGTTACGAAGACCTGGCAGCTCATCTCGGCGCCGGGATCCGCCTCGGGGACGCCATCTTCCGTGAGCCTGATGCTCATGGAAGGTGGAACGACCGCGACGATCTCGCTCGCCGTCAATGGCACGATCATCGGTGCCGGTGTGGAGGTGACGACGCTCTTCAACGCGAACGGCGGGTTCATCTCCATGACGGGCGTGGGCGAGCTTCCCCCGGACGTCGTCTTGCAGACCGCCTGTGGGCCCGTCACCGGAGCCGAGATCAACAGCCTGGTGGACCAGCTCGTGCTGGTGCAGCAGAATGGCACGCTGGATGCCAAGGAAGTCGCCACCGCGCTGCTCTTCGAGCGTCCCGAGGACATCCCTGCCAGCTACGCCGCCACGCAGCAGCAGAACCCCTACGCCACGCCGAGCGTGGTCATGGACTCCAACTTCATGGCCGGCCAGACCGCCATGCTGCGCCTGATGCAGATGCGCGACGGCGCCATGGGTGATGCGGCCGCCAAGGCATCCGATGCCAGCGGCGGCCAGGCCCCCACGGTGGAAGCGTCCAAGAAGGACTACGGCGCGCCGATCAACGGCCCCACGCCCGATGAGGGCACGCGTGCCTGGATGCGCGGCTACGGCTTCTACGAGGACGTGGACGGCAACCCGTGCTCCGACTGCGGCTACACCGCCGCCATCGGCTCCGCGCTTGTGGGCATGGACTGGGCCATCGACGGCGGCGGCATCGTGGGTGTGTACGGTGGCATCGGCCCCGGCCAGATCACCACCGACGCGGTGAACGGCTGGCAGCGCGAGGACCTGGCCACCGTCACCGCCGGCATCTACGGCAGCTGGGTGCCCACCGACAGCCAGGCGTACGTGGCGGGCTTCCTCAACGGCGGCTACCAGGACATCAACCGCGTCCGCCGGATCAACATCGAGACGGTGGGCATCGACCGCACCGCCACGTCATCCAACGACAGCTGGTCGCTGGCCGTGGGCGGCGAACTCGGCCTCAACCTCGAGGCCGGCGAGGCCACCACGCTCCAGCCCTACGTGGGCGTGGGCTGGGCGCAGTACTGGGGCGGCAGCTACAGCGAGAACGGCGCCGACAGCCTGGACCTCCAGGTTGATTCGCAGAGCGCCAACGAGTGGCAGCCGACCGTGGGTGCGCGCCTGCTGCAGGAGTTCAAGATCGGCAGCGACATCCTCACGCCGTACATCGGCGCTGCGTTCCTGGCACAGCTCCCCGTGGGTGCAGGCTGGACCACCACCTACACCAGCGAATTCAACCTGGATGCACAGACGCAGCTCACCACCAGTCCGCAGGACCGTTACGGCGCGAGCTTCCAGGCGGGCGTGGAATTCGCCACCATCAAGGGCATGACCTGCTACATCGCCTTCGACGGCGCGGTGCTCACGGACAAGCAGCGCTACGGCGGGCAGATGGGAATCTTGGTCCCTTTCTGACGCCGGGTGACACTGGTTTCGACGCACGCCTGGTCGTTCGGTTGCTCTTGGTCGTTCGGTCGCCCATGGGCACGAAATAGCTCGCCGCGAGAGCCCCCGGAGGGTCTCGCGGCGAACTGGTTTGATGCGGATTGCAGTCCTACCGATCAGCGACGGCGGCGCTTCGAGAGGAAGCCAGCCTGGCAGAGCAGCGCGAGAGCACCCGGCGCGGGGACCAACATCGAGTTTCCGCCCGGCGTGGTGATGGACTCGCTGTTGTACGCATAGGACACGATCTTGCGGTCGGCCCCGGTGACGGATGAGCCGATCGACAGCACCAGGTAGCCGAGGTGCGTCGAGCCACCGCTGGCAACGAACCGGAAGCCGATGTAGTTCGCCGTGGAATTGAGCATCAGGCCGTTGGCTGCGCCGCCGGCGATCCAGGACGCGGTGGGCATAAAGGGGCCGATGATGTTTTCCGGCAGGTTCGACGGTCCCACAGTCGGCGGCAACGCACTGTTCAGCCGCACGAAGTTGTAACCACCCGGTGACGTGAAGTTCAGCGACGACGTGCCGCCGACGTTGATGTCCCATCCGGGCACTGCCGCGGCGCTGGTGCCGCTGGCGCCGGTCTCGATGTTCAGGTAAAGGCCTGGGGCATTCACCGGAATGGCGAGGTTGATGACGGGGCTGTAGACGATCGCCGCGTGGCAGATCGTGCTCGCGCCGAACAGGCCGACGCCAGCGAAAATGACAGACAGACCGCTCGTGTTGTGAAACATGTCCCTTTTCCCTCTGCTATAAGTTTGCGTACTGCGACTAGTTATGA
>CAMBSR010000126.1 GCA_945870475.1 Phycisphaera mikurensis NBRC 102666 | reverse complement strand
ATCGCCACGGAATCGCCGTGCAGCTTCTGCGCGAGCTGCTTGTACGCCTCCACGGCCTTCTCGTTGACGACGCCGACCTTCTGCTCCGTGGCGACGCCGGGAAGCGAGATCTCCACCGTCGACTTCTCGAGCTTCTCGAGGGCGGTCATTTCCTGGGCCCGCTTGCTTGCGGCCTCGTCGTTGGCGGCATGGATGTCGCTTGCGAACCACCATGCAGTGACCGGGGCGATCACCATGAGCGCCACGGCGGCGACGATCAGGGGATGGGTCTTCACCCATGCCACGGCCGCCTTGGGGTCAAACTTGCCGCCTGCGCCGCCCGAGCCCTCGGAGCCGCCTTCGGCGGAACCGCCGCGCTTGCCGAGCTTGGAGAGCGAGTCACGAATCTTCTGGATCGAATCAGTCAGCGAGCTCACTGCTGGGCTCCTTCCGTGCCCTCGGCGGGCTGCTCACCCTCCGCCCCAGGGGCGGCGGGCACAATGTCTCGGCCGGTCGGTGGCCGCAGTTCGACGGTGAACTTGATGGTGACGGTGGTGGCGGGCTTGCCCGCGTACGGGTTCGGAGCGGACGGGAGCGCTGCATCGCGCTCGATGTCCACGGGCTCGGCCGCCGTCGACTTGATCGCCACGCGGTTTGCCTTGCGGTCCTTCTTCGCTTCAGCGGAACCGCCTGCAGCACTGGCGCCACCTGCACCGCTCGCACCATCGGGATCGGCGCTGCCGAAGCCGGCAGAACCACCGAGGCCCCTGCCCCGGCCACCGGTGTCGATGGTGCCCTCGCTCTTGTTCCTGCCGCTCATCGTGCCCGCGCCCTCGGTGGCGCCGGACGTCTCGGGCTGCTGCGTCTCTTCGACTGCGCCGGAACCGCCCGAACTGCCCGTGCCGGGAGTGCCGGGGGCCGCGTTGAGGGCCCCGAATTCCGGCACGATGCCTGCGGACGGGATGATGATCTTGTAGGGAGCGTCCTTGCGGTCCGCGTTGTCGTTCAGCCATGCGAGCACGGTCTGCTGCACGAACTGCTTGGCGGACTTGCCGTCGCGCGGGACCACGATGCGCATGGTCACGTCGACCGTGCGGTGCGGGGTGGGCGTGGCGACGAACTTGTACTTGCCGCCGAGCTGCAGGAGCTCGATGGTGCTCCAGGACTCGTACGGAACGGGCGGCTCGCCGGTGCCGTCCCATGCTCCGGAGACGAGCTTCTCCTTCAGGCGATCCTTGTCGACCGCGGCGGTGCTGTCGATGGCCGCGTTCACGTCGGACACGATCCACGGCCACACCTTGCGGTCCTCGAGGAGGAACAGCATGTTGTTGGCGCGCTGGCCGTCGTCGGCGGACTTCTTCACTTCCTCGAACTGGGTGATGAAGTCCTGGCCCTTGCTCTTGACGCGGGTCACGATGCCGGGAACGTCCTTGCCGACCTCGCCGCCCGGGCGGAAGAAGAGCGCCGCGGAGCCCACGCACATCAGGATGGCAGCGGCGATGAACCACTTGGCCTTCTTGCCCCAGACCTGCTCGCGGAGATTGCCGACAGGAGACAGATTGATGGAAATTTCCGAGAAACCAAGGCCCTGGAGCGCCAGGCCGATGGCCGTGGACAGGTTCATGGCGTTGGCCGCGAAGTCGCTGGCCGCGCTGCCCTCCACCTTGATCTTCTCGAACTCCTCGAGGCGCCGGATCTCCACCTGCAGCTGGTCGCTGAGGAACTTGCGGAGGCCGGGGATGCGGAAGGTGCTGCCGAGGCCGACCACCTGCGTCACCGGCTTGTCCGGGTGCAGCGACTGGTAGTGGCCCATGGAGCGCTGCACTTCCTGCAGCAGGTCATCGAAGACCGGCCGCATGGCGTGCATGAGCTGCTTGGCGTACTTGTGCGTGGCGGCCTCGGCCTTCAGGCGGTCTGCCTTGCCGTAGGGAACGCTGAAGGCGGCGGCGATGGCCTCGGTGAAGTGGTGGCCACCGATCGGGAACGTGCGGGTCCAGCAGCGGCCTTCCTCGATCACCACCAAGTCGCTTGCGCGGGTGCCGATGTCGAGGAACGCGATGACGGGCTTCCCGCCCTTGTCGAGGTCCCGGTCGAACATCATCGCGTTGTAGACCGCGATGGGGCCGAGGGTCATGCCGCCCGGACGAAGGCCGAGCTCCTTGTAAAGGCTCAGCCTTTGTGCGATTTTCTCCTTGAGAATCGCGAAAATGCCCACCTCGTACTCCGGCGAATCGTCGGCTGCGAAGAGGTGGTAGTCCCACTCGACCTCCTCGAGCGGGAACGGGATCTGCTGCTTGGCCTCGAAGAGCACCGTCTGCGGGACGGCCTTCTTCGGGATGGGCGGAAGCTTGGCGAAACGGGCCAGGCCATCGTTGCCCGGGACGCCCATCATCACGACGGCGCCCTCGATGGACTTCTGCTGCATGAAGGACCCGAGGGAGATGCGGAGCATCTCCTCGATGTTCAGGTCCGGTGTGGTGAGGACCTTGGGGTGCGGAATGACCACGAAGTCCGCGACGCGGACGTCGGCGCCGTCACGCTCGAGACGGACCGCCTTGATGGCGGCGCTTCCGACCTCGATACCCCATGCAGCCTTTGCCTTTGCCATTGTGAATGCTGGCTCCTGCCTATCGGTGGCTCTGTCGCCTTCCGCCGTTCGGGACTGCCGGAGGTCGGCAGGCACGGGCGGAAGCCCTGCGATAATACCGATTCGGATCCTCTGAACACGGATCGGCCGGGGGGGCCGCCGTCAGGGGGACGGCCCGTGGAAGGATTCGGCTGCCAAGAGCTGGGGGTTGCGGCGCAGGAATCGGGTACCCTCCGCCGTTTCACTTCGTGACCTGACGCCTCTCCGGCGCGCAACCATCGCAGGCCCCCCTATGGACCAGACGAACCCGTCCCAGCCCCCGTCCCCCGCTTCCGCAACCCCCGACCGCGCCGCCCGGGACGCGGAGCTCATGCGCGAGATCGAGGATGCCCTCGGCGACATGAGCCTGGAGGACATGATGAACGACCGCTCCGGCGCCATGCGTGGTGCCGCGCCGGTCAAGGGCGAGCGCCAGCTGCGCACCGGAACGATCTTCCGCGTGCACGACGGCGAGGTCTACGTGGAATTCGACCCGAAGCGCCAGGGCGTCTGCCCGGTGACGCAGTTCGAGCAGGAGCCGAAGCCCGGCGAGAAGTACGACTTCTTCGAGGAGCGCTTCGATCCGTTCGAGGGCCTGTGGGTGATCAGCCGCCCGGGCGCGACGCACAAGGGCGACCTCGACAACCTCTCCGCGGGCATGATCGTGGAAGCGCGCTGCGTGGGCATGAACAAGGGAGGCCTCGACATGGAGGTCTCGCACCACAAGGCATTCATGCCGGCCGGCCAGGTGGACATCCGCCACATCGAGGACATCTCGGTGTTCCTGGGCGAGAAGTTCCCCTGCAAGATCATCGAATTGCGCCGGGAAAAGGGCCGAATGGTGCTTTCCCGCAAAGCGGTCATCCTGGAGGAGCGCGCCCGCATGCGCGACCAGGTGCTTGCCGAGCTCGAGGTGGGCCAGACCAGGACGGCGACCATCACCAGCCTGCAGCAGTACGGCGCCTTCGCCGACATCGGCGGCGTCGATGGCCTGATCCACATCGGAGACATCAGCCACGAGCGCATTAAGGATCCGTCCGAGCTGCTCAAGGCCGGCCAGGTGGTGCAGGTCAAGGTGCTCCGCATCGACCGCGAGTCGAAGCCGATCAAGATCGCGCTGGGACTCAAGCAGACGATGTCGGACCCCGCGCTGAACGCCATCGGCGAGCTCGAGGCGGGCGCCACCCTCACGGGCCGCGTCACCAAGCTCATGGACTTCGGCGCATTCGTCGAGGTGGCACCGGGCATCGAAGGCCTGATCCACGTCAGCGAAGTGGCGCACGAGCGCATTCCCACCCCGGACAAGGTCCTGCAGGTGGGCGAAGTGCTCCAGGTGAAGGTGCTTTCGGTCGACATGGGCCGCAAGCGCATCTCGCTCAGCCGCAAGGCGCTCCTTGACCGCCCGGCGGCTCCCGAGCGCAGCGGCCCCGGTCGCCCCGGCGATCGCCGCGAGCGCGAGGTGCTGCCGGCCCGCGCCGACGACCCGGCCATGCGCAAGCTGCGCGCCAAGTTCGGCGGCAACGGCCGCGAACTCAAGGGCGGCCTGAGCTAAAGATCAGCGCTTGCGCAGTTGTTCCAGCGTCTGCACGGCAGTGACCTTTCCGGTCACGAGGTCGTGCACGCGATCGCTCCACCATTCGGGCAGGCAGCGCAGCACCATGACGGCGACGCCGTCGATGGTGGTCCGCACGCGATCAGCCCGGCCGTGCGTGGTGGTGACCGTCTCGAAGGTGGGTTCCTCGAAGCCCGCATCCACCAGGAGCTGCGCGATGGCCGCAAGCTCGGCGCGCGCGTAGAGCCGGATGTGGAGTTCCGCGCCGCCGTCGAACTGCCCCCGCGCGCCACGACCGGCGAGGAGCGTGGTGCCGCCGAACGCGCGTTCGAGCATCTCCATGACTTCCGCCGCGAGGCCGAGGGTCTCGTCGACGAGTTCGTCGTAGCCCTCCTTGCCCATGGCCTCCTGGGCCATGCCCTGGAGGTGGCGACGCACGAGGCTTTCCGATGGCAGCGGCGCATCGCGCAGGAAACCCATGGTTTCTGCGGCAATTCGGATGGCGCGATGGATATCCACCTCCTGCCCAGACGCCATGAGCGCCGCCGCGCGCCGCGCGATGCGGTCAGCGACCACGTTCATGGCGCGTCACGCGCCGGCCGACGGTGAGCCGGCGCGGTCCGATGCGTCGAGCGGGACCTCGAAGGGCCACACGGATTCCGACGGCTGGCCATCGCAGGCTTCGCGCATCAGGAGGTAGCCGCGGGTCACTGCGCCGACCACCAGCGAGATGGTGGTGCCCGAGACCGCGATGGCGACGACAAGCACCCAGGCCCAGACCAGCGCCGAACGACCCTCGAGCGGAATGGCCCAGTGCGCGGGTGCGAGGGCAAGTGAATGCACCGGCGCGGTACCGCCGGCGCCGAGGTCGACCATGGTGGCGGGGAACGCGGTAAGTGCCCATGCGAAGAGGCGAAGCAGCAGGAAGCCGAGCGCGATGACCGCGAGCGTGGAGCACTGCACGATCACCCAGAGCACCGGACGCGCGAGGAAGTAGATGCTGCCGCGCTGCGAGGCATCCATGGCATCGAGGCCATCGCAGGCGACGGCCGACGGCGCGGTCGGTGCGCCGATCGAGGCAATCAGGAGCGAAAGGCCGGCCAAGGCTCCGACGAAGAGCGGCACCAGGTAGAGCGCCGCACCGAGCCATCCACCCACGCCCGTGCGGAAGAGGAAGCCCCACGCGGCGCACACGGCACCCAGCGCGGCGGCAACGCCGACCGGCGCGACCCACGCGAGCACCAGCGTGCTCCAGCGCTCCACGGCGAAGGTGAACCCGTCCTGCGCGCGCAGCAGTCCGCGGCCGGCAAGCTGCAGCGCCTCCATGCGGGCGAGCGCGCCGGCGCCGACGGCGAGCACAACCACGAGCCACGCGCCGAATGCACAGGCGAAGACGGTGTCACGCACGAAGCACGCGACCGGCACATCGATGATGACCGCGCGGAAGCCGGCGGCAATCGAGCGGATGTCGAGCGCGATGACGCCATCGACGACGGCGGCGCAGGCATCGGCCTCGGAGGCAGCGAGCGCCTGGAAGCTGCCGAGCGGCGCAAGCGACAACGCGCGGCGCGCGGCGGCGCGGGCGCGATCGGCTTCGGGATCGTTGCCGAGTTCGTCGGCGCGCTGTGCGAGCGCCGAGGCGAGGTCCGCGGCGGGAATGCGCGCGCCCTCGAAGTCACGCTCCGGGACAAGCTGCGCGGAGAGGCGACGCAGCGTGCGCTGCGCGTCGGCCTGCTCGAGATCGTCCCAGGGCTCCGCGAGGAGTCCGGGCGGATCGATGGCAGGACCGACCGCGGCGTCCCATGCGAGGCCGGGCACCCAGAGAAGAAGCGCGATCACGAATCCCACCACCAGGCGCGAAGGCTGGCTGGCGGTGGTCAGTGCCCCCGCGATCCAGGCAATGCGTGATGCGGCAACTGCGTCCGATGCTGCGATGCGTGACGATCGATCCACGCGCCGGATGCTAGGGGAATCCCCGTGCCGCGGGGGCTGCCGGCCTTGCGCACTCCGCCCGGCGCAGCGACCTCAGCCCGCCGCGAGCTCACGGACGCAATCCAGGAGGATCCAGCGGCTGAGGGACTCGTGGCGTGCATCCGAGGCGGTGACGTTGTGGAGGAGCGTCTCCGCGTAGAGCGCCGACTCCGGGTCCCCGACCCGGGCGAAGACGTGGAGTGCCCATGGCCGGTTGGTGGCGTTGTCTGGCTGCGTGTGCTCCATGTGCCACGCGCGCAGCTCCTCCAGCCGCGCCACGCGCGCCGGGGTGGGACGCAGCCGCACCAGGCGCGCAAGGGCGTGGAGCGCGCTCAGCTCGCACTCGGTCCAGACCTCGAGCGCGCGGAAGCCGGCGATGTCGGAGAGCGACTGGCCAGGACGCGCCGCAAGCAGCCGGTCCGCGGCGTCGACCGCGGCCGCATCGGCGCCGGCAAGGGCGGCGGGCCACAGGACCCCGTCCGGGCCGCCGCCGGCCAGGACCGCGGGCGGCAATCCATCGATATCGGGCATTGCACCGGGTCCCGCGACGCCCTGCAGGTGAAGAATCCAGTCGTTGAGAGAGGAGAGCATCCTGATGTCCGTGGAAAG
>CAMBSR010000125.1 GCA_945870475.1 Phycisphaera mikurensis NBRC 102666 | reverse complement strand
CCCTCGCGCTCGCGTGCGGCCATCAGCGCATCGCACGCCTCGCCGACGAGGCGCATGAGGATCGGGCGCGAGCCTTCGGAGATCGACTGCGCGCGGTCGTCGGAGATGACGCCAGGCAGCGAGAGGAGGTCGGAAAGGCGGATGTCCTGCGAAAGGCCGGCGCTCGCCGCACCGCGCAGCTGCGCGGCGTAGGCCTCGAGCGCCGCCACGTTGATGCGGGCCACGGCGCGCGCGGAGATCTCCGTCCAGCGCACGGTGATGGTGACGCTGCCGCGCACCAGGCGGCGCATGACCAGCGCCTCGATGTCCGGCTCGAGCGAGTCGAACTCCGACGGCAGGCGCATGGTGGCCTTGAAGAACCGGTTGTTGACCGAGCGGATCTCGACCGCGAAGCGCGTGCCGTCCTGCTCATGCGAGGCGGCACCGAAACCGGTCATCGATCGGATCACGCGGGTACCTCGGGGAGGTTGCGAAGGTCAGGGCACGGAAGCCGGGGCCGGCGCGGGAGCCGGAGCCGGGGCGGGCGCAGCGCCCGCGGGGGCCGGCTGCTGCGCTTCCTGCTTCGGATCCTCGAACGGGATCGCGCCGGCAGGCTTGTTGACGGGCTTCTCGGGTGCCAGCGGCACGGTGACCGAGGTGGTGCCCGGCGCGCCTGCGGGTGCGGTGGCCGGTGCGGTCTGCGTGGCGTCCGCTTCGTCGGCGGCCGGTTCCTGGGCACCCTTGACCATCTTCAGGTCGAGGATGTTCAGCGCGATGGCCAGCACCAGGTAGATGCCGAATGCCGTCACGGTCGCGTAGGTGAGCGCGTCGCCGGTGCGGCCGCCGAAGGCCGTGTCCGTGCCGCCGCCACCGCCGCCGAAGGCCTGCGCCAGTCCGCCGCCCTGCGGGCGCTGGACCAGGATGATCAGGACGAGGGCAACCGAGACGACGAGGAAGAGGATGACGAGGAGCGTGAAGATGACGCCCATGGGTGTTCCTTCAGTGGCCGCCGGCCGCCGACCACGCCTCCGCCGCGGCGCGGCAGATCGAAGCGAAGTCGTCAGCCTTGAGGCTGGCGCCGCCGATCAAGCCCCCATCGATGTCCGGTCCGTCGAAGATCGCCCGTGCGTTCTTCGCGTTGACCGAACCACCGTAGATGATGCGGGTTCGAGCGGCGAATCGAGAATCATACAGGTCGGCCAGCACCCGGCGAATGGATGCATGCATCGCCTGCGCGTCCTCGGGGCTTGCGGTGCGGCCCGTGCCGATGGCCCACACCGGCTCGTACGCCACCACCACGCGCTCCACCGTCTCGGCCTTCAGTGTCCCGAAACATCCGCGCAACTGATGCGCCACCACGGCTTCGGCCCGTCCGTCGTCGCGTTCGGAGAGCGTCTCGCCGACGCAGAGCACCGCCACCAGGCCGCTCTCGAGGGCGATGGCGAGCTTCTCGTGAAGGAGTTCATCGTCCTCGCCGAGACCGTGGCGTCGCTCAGAATGACCAATAATCACGGAGCGACACCCAACATCGCAGAGCATGCCGGCGCTCACCTGGCCGGTGAACGCGCCGCTCACGTCGGCCGAGCAGTCCTGGGCACCCAGGAGCACCGCGGAGTGGCCAAGCGTCCGCCCCACCGTGAAGAGGTACGGGAACGGCGGATAGACGGCCGCATCCACCGATTCCTCGACGCCCGCGGCGGCCAGCGCCGCCAGCACCGCATCGGCCAGCTCCACGCCGGAAGCGAGGTCGGTGTTCATCTTCCAGTTTCCGCCGATGAATGGCCTGCGTTCCGCGTGCATGGCCCGCAGTCTACGGGCCGTCGCCGCGCACCCACGCCGCCGGGGGCGCCCACCCCCCTTCCCTACACTGCCCCTCCCATGCCGACGCCCGCCCGCACTGCTGCCGAGATCCGCCGCGCGTACATCGCCTTCTTCGAGGAGAAGTGCGCCCACACCATGGTGCCGTCGAGCCCGGCGATCCCGTTCGACGATCCGACGCTCCTCTTCGCGAACGCCGGCATGAACCAGTTCAAGGACGTGTTCCTTGGCCGCGGCACCCGCAACTACACGCGTGCGGTGAACACGCAGAAGTGCATCCGCGCCGGCGGCAAGCACAACGACCTCGAGGACGTGGGCCGCGACACCTACCACCACACCTTCTTCGAGATGCTCGGCAACTGGTCGCTCGGCGATTACTTCAAGCAGGAAGCGATCACCTGGGCGTTCGAGCTCCTGACCAAGGTCTACGGCGTCGATCCCAACCGCCTCTACGCCACCTGGTGCGCCGGCGACCCGAAGCAGGGCGTCGAACCCGACCATGAGAGCCGTGACCTGTGGCTCAAGTTCCTGCCTGCGGACCACGTGATCCCCGGCAGCATGAAGGACAACTTCTGGGAGATGGGCGAGACGGGCCCGTGCGGCCCGTGCACCGAGATCCACTTCGACCGCATCGGCGGGCGCAACGCTTCCGAGCTGGTGAACACCGGCGACCCGGACGTGCTGGAGATCTGGAACCTGGTGTTCATCCAGTTCAACCGCGAGCCGGGCGGCAAGCTCACGTCACTTCCCGCCAAGCACGTGGACACGGGCATGGGCCTCGAGCGCCTGGTGAGCGTGCTGCAGGACAAGCGCTCCAACTACGACACTGACATCTTCGGCCCCATCTTCGAACTGACGCGCACCGTGACCGGCGCGCGCGCCTACGGCGGCAAGCTCGAGGACGCCATCGACACCGCGTACCGCGTGATCGCCGACCACGTGCGCTGCCTCTCCATCGCGGTGGCCGACGGCGCCGCGCCGGGCAACGAAGGCCGCAACTACGTCCTGCGCCGCATCCTGCGCCGCGCCATCCGCGCCGGCCACCAGCACCTGGGTGCGCGCGAGCCGTTCATCTACAAGCTCGTCCCCGCCGTGGTCACCACGCTCGGCGACACGTTCCCGTCGCTCGTGCAGCAGGCCTCGCGCGTGGTGCACGCCATCCGCGAGGAGGAGATCGCCTTCGGCAAGACCCTCGACCGCGGCATCGCGCTCTTCGACGAAGCGGCGAAGCGCGCCGGCGCCGGCAGGAAGATCTCCGCGCAGGACGCCTTCAGCCTGCACGACACGTTCGGCTTCCCCATCGACCTCACGCAAGTGATGGCCGAGGAACGCGGCATGACCGTCGACGTGGCCGGCTACGAAGCGCTCATGGAGGCCGCGCGCGAGCGCAGCCGCGAGGGCGGCACCAAGGCCGAGGGCATGCACATGCCGCCGCCGGACGTCCTCGAGAAGCTCCGCACCGCGCTCCACGTGCACGCCACCGACGACAGCGCGCGCGACGGCGCCAAGCCCACCAACGCCGACGTGGCCGCCATCTGGGACGGGCACGCGCTCGTCAACAAGGCGGTCGAGGAGCAGCGCGTCGCCATCATTGCGCGCAAGACGCCCTTCTACGCCGAGGGCGGCGGACAGGTGGGCGATTCCGGCATGATCGAGCTGCAGGGCGGCGCCGGCCGCACCCACCGCTTCAAGGTGGAGGACACGCAGCGCGCCGGTGAATTCGTGCTGCACGTCGGGCGCCTCGAGCACGGCACCGTGGCGGTGGGCGAGCACGCCACGCTGACGGTCGAGCGCAGCCGCCGCGAGCGGATCGCCGGCAACCACACCGGCACGCACCTCATGAACCACGCGCTGCGCGAGGTCCTCGGCGGCGAGGTGGAGCAGCGCGGCTCGCTGGTGGCCGACGACCGCCTGCGCTTCGACTTCACGCATCCGAAGGCGATGACGCACGAGGAGCTGGCGAAGGTGGAGATGCTGGTCAACGCCAAGATCGCCCGCACCATGGTGGTCGACGCCAAGATCGTCCCGCTCGAACTGGCGAAGGCCATCAACGGCGTGCGCGCCGTGTTCGGCGAGCGCTACCCGGACCCGGTGCGCGTGGTGTCGATCGGCGCCACGGTCGAGGACCTGCTGGCGGACCCCTCCAACGCGCGCTGGCGCGAGTGCTCCGTGGAGTTCTGCGGCGGCACGCACACGCGCAGCAGCGAGGAAGTCCAGCACTTCGCCATCCTGAGCGAGGGCGCATCGAGCGCGGGCATCCGCCGCATCTTCGCGGTGACGGGCACCGCGGCGCATGCCGCCGCCGCCACCGCGGCCAACCTGGAGCAGCGCCTGGCCGCGGCCAGGAAGCTCGAGGGCGAGGCCCTCACGGAAGAAGCGACGGCCATTGCGTCGGCACTCACGGATCTCCCGGTATCCGTGGTGTTCCGCCACCGCGTGGAACCCGCGGTGGTCGAGCTCCGCGAGAAGGCCAAGGAGTGGCGCAAGGCACAGGAAGGCGCCAACCGCGAGGTGGTGGTGGCGCAGGCACGCGAGATCGCCGAGCGCGCCAGCGGCCTGTTCATCGTGGAGAGCGTCACCGGGGCCGACCCCGCGGCGCTCCTCTCAGCACTCAGCGCCGTGCGCGCGAAGCGTGCCGACAGCGCCATCCTCCTCATGAGCGCGGACATCGAGGGCGGCAAAGTGTCGATCGCCGCCGACGTTCCCAAGGCGCTCCAGGACAAGGGCCTCAAGGCCGGCGACTGGGCCCGCGCGGCGGCCGAGGCATGCGGCGGCAAGGGCGGCGGACGCCCGGACTTCGCGCAGGCCGGCGGTCGCGAACCCGCGAAACTTCCCGATGCGCTGCGCGCGGCGAAGGCATTCGCGGGAGCACGGCTGGGCGCGTAAGGCCGGGCTCGCACGCAATCCCAACCCCGTCACGCGGTGTCTGTAAGGTACGCCGCATGTCGAGCAGCTCGTCCATCCAGTCCGTCCAGTCCGAGGACCGCGTCTTCCCGCCGCCGGCGGATTTCGCCAGGCGCATGGGCACCGTGCACGTGCCGGACATGGATGCGTACCGCGCCATGCACGAGCGCTCGATCCGCGATCCCGAGGGCTTCTGGGGCGAGGTTGCCAAGGAGTTCCACTGGTTCACGCCGTGGAACACGGTGCTGGAGTGGAACCTGCCCGACGCCAAGTGGTTCGTCGGCGGCACCACCAACGCGTGCTTCAACTGCGTCGATCGCCAGGTGGAAGCAGGCCACGGCGACGAGGTGGCCATCCTCTGGGAAGGCGAGCCCATGGGCGCGCACGGACCCGAGGTGCGCCGCATCACCTACCGCGAGCTGCGCGACGAGGTGGCGCGTTGCGCCGCGGCACTCGAACAGCTCGGCGTCCGCAAGGGCGACGTGGTCACGCTCTACATGGGCATGGTGCCGGAGCTCGCGATCGCCGCACTCGCGTGCGCGCGCCTCGGCGCCCCGCACAGCGTGATCTTCGGGGGATTCGCCGCGCAGGCCATCGTCGACCGCGTGCAGGACGCGCAGAGCACGGTGATCGTCACCTGCGACGGCGCGTGGCGCCGCGGCTCGGTGGTGCCGCTCAAGGCGAACGTGGATGCCGCGTGCGCGCAGCTTCCCGGCGTGAAGAGCGTCCTGGTGCTGAAGCGCACCGGGAACGAATGCACCATGAAGCCCGGGCGCGACGCCTGGTGGCATGACGTGGTTCCCCAGCAGCCCACCACCCGCGCCTGCGAGCCGGTGGACAGCGAGCACCCGCTCTTCCTCCTCTACACGTCGGGCAGCACCGGCAAGCCCAAGGGCATCCTGCACACCACCGGCGGCTACATGGTCTACACGGCCGCCACCGCGCGCTGGACCTTCAACCTGGTGCCGGGCAGCGGGCAGGTCTACTTCTGCACCGCCGACATCGGATGGATCACGGGCCACAGCTACATCGTCTACGGGCTCCTCCCCAACCGCGTTCCCACGCTCATGTACGAGGGCGCGCCGAACTTCCCGGCCGAGGACCGCTTCTGGTCGATCATCGCGCGCCACCGCGCCACGCACTTCTACACCGCGCCCACGGCGATCCGCAGCTTCATGCGCTGGGGCGACCTGCACCCCGCCAAGCACGACCTCTCCAGCCTGCGCGTCCTGGGCACGGTGGGCGAGCCCATCAATCCCGAGGCATGGATCTGGTACCACGAGAAGATCGGCGGCTCGCGCTGCCCCATCGTGGACACCATGTGGCAGACCGAGACCGGCGGCCACGTCATCACGCCGCTCCCCGGCGCCACCCCCACCGTCCCGGGCAGCTGCACGCTGCCGATGTTCGGCGTGGACGCCGCGGTGGTGGATGACCACGGCGTGGAGCAGCCGCTCAACTCCGGCGGCCTCCTGGTGATCCGCAAGCCCTGGCCCGCCATGCTGCGCGGCGTGCACGGCGACCGCCAGCGGTTCATCGACACGTACTGGTCGCGCGTGCCCGGCATGTACCTCGCCGGCGACGGTGCGCGGCGTGACCAGCGCGGCTACTTCTGGATCATGGGACGCATCGACGACGTCCTCAACGTCAGCGGCCACCGCCTGGGCACCGCCGAGGTGGAGAGCTCGCTGGTGGGAAGCAAGCTGGTGGTGGAAGCGGCTGTGGTGGGCATGCCGCACGAGATCAAGGGCACGGGCGTCGCGGCGTTCTGCGTCCTGCACCCCGACCACGCGCACGACGCCGGCGACGCCATGCGCAAGCGCCTGATGGAGCACGTGGCCAAGGACATCGGCGCCATCGCGCGCCCGGACGTCATCCGCTTCACGAGCGGCCTGCCCAAGACCCGCAGCGGCAAGATCATGCGCCGCCTGCTCCGCGACGTGGCCGCCGGCAAGGAGACCACGCAGGACACCACCACGCTCGAGGACTTCAACGTGCTGGCGAAGCTGCGCGCGGATGACGAGTAAATCTGACGGCGGGTTGGCGAGGCGTTGGCGACGCTCTTGACGCGCCCGCGTACT
>CAMBSR010000124.1 GCA_945870475.1 Phycisphaera mikurensis NBRC 102666 | reverse complement strand
ATAAGCGCAATCGCCGCTTCCGCCGCAGCCCGCTCGGGGCCAGCTGCGGTAAGAACTTCCGCATCGGCCGTTGCCAACAACGCGTCCGCGCGGGCGAGCGTGGGGCGCGCCGCCGGATCACCCATCGCGGCCTGCGATCGTGCCAGGAGGAGCATCGCAATGGGGTCCTGACCGCGGGTCATGGCCACCAGACCGTTGGAAATCGCCAATGCCTGCTCGGCCGATGCCGGCTGCACCGGCGCAGCCAGGCATGCGCGCACGGCGCGTACCGCGATCGTCGTCGAGATATCGCCCTCGGCGAAGGCGAGGGCCCGCAGGAGGTGCTCGCGCGCGGGCTGCACCTCGCCGAGCTCGAGCTCCAGCGAGCCGAGGTTCGCGAGCGCCTCGGCATCCTGCGGGTCGAGTGCGGCGATGCGCGCGGCCGTGGAGCGCGCTTCCGGCAGACGGCCGGCGTTCGTGAGCCAGCGGGCGTACTCGCGCAGGTAGATGGCGTTGCGCGGCGAGAGTTCCACGGCGCGGGCGTACTCCGGCCCCGCGTCCGGCACGCGGCCGAGGAGTTCCACGATGCGCCCGCGCTGCCAGTACGGCCCGGGCGCATCCGGCTGGATGGCGATGGCCGCGTTGAGGGCCGTCAGTGCCTCCGGCAGCCTTCCCTGCAGGCGGCGCACCTCGCTCAGGTTGGATTGCACGGGCATGTCGATCGATCCGGCGAGCGACACGGAGAGTTCCGCAAGCTCCGAAGCCTCTGAGAGCGCTGCATCGCGTGCCGCCGCATCGTTGGCGTCCATGGCGGCCTGCATGCGCTTCAGCAGGATCTCCACCAGGTTGTTGGAAGCGAGCCACGCGCGCGGGTTGTCGGCAAGCGATGCGCGCCAGAGCGTCTCGGCATCCGCGAAACGCACGGCGTACGCGTTGGTCGCAACGGCCAGCCCGCCGAGCAATGTCATGCCGAGCACGATGCACGCCGGAACCGACAGCCCGCGCGCCTCCGCCGCTCGCAGCGCGCGCAGCACGCACCACGCGGCCGCGGGCGCGAGCACCGCGCTCGCCACGTATCCGAAGTGATCAGCCACCGGCGCAAACCGGAGCGGATAGAGGTTGATGAAGCCGAGCGCCGGGAAGACGCCGGCCGAGTAGCAGAGGAACGCCACCATCGGCCCGCGCACGCCGCGCCGTGCGGCCACGAACGCCGCCACCGCGACGGAGAGCCCCGCCACCAGCGCCAGCCACGGCAGCCACGCCGGGCCGTCGAAGGCCGGATAGACGAACATCAGCCCATGCGGCCAGCCCCAGGTTCCCAGGTAGAACCACCACGCCTGCGCCGCCTGCATGAGGCGTTCCATCGCAGGCCGCGCGAATTCGGCGCCGGTGGCGCCCACGTGCGTTGCTTCCACCCAGGCGGTGAAGAGCCCCATGGCGATGCCGAGCGCGAAGAACGGCATGGCGAGCGCCACCGTCGCACCCATGGGCGATGCCGGGCGGTACAGGCCCAGCTCCTCGTCATCGTCCGCCGTTTCCCACGGGCGCCACCATGCGATGGCCACCATCGCCACCGGCACCGCCACCGCGGTGGTCTTGGAGAGCATGGCCATGGCGAAGAGGACGAACGAAAGCCCCCACCACCCTGCCCGCGCCGCAAACGGCCGCGTGTCCTGGAAAAACCGCACCCACGAGATGAGCGACGCCAGCGCGAACGCCATCGACAGCACGTTCTTGCGTTCCGTGACCCAGGCCACGGTCTCCACCTGCACCGGATGGAGCGCGAAGAGCCCCGCCGCGAGCAGCGAACCGGGGACGCGCATCCGCCGAAGGAGCCGCCAGAGCATGATGCTCGAACCCACGTGGAGCAGCACGTTCGCCAGGTGGTACCCGAACGGATCCAGCCCATGCACGGCATGCTGCACCCAGAAACTCACGAACACCAGCGGGTAGTACTGCGGCGTGGAGCCCGGCACCCACGCATCGAGCACGCCGCCCGGGAGCTGCACCGCGGGGTTTTCCAGGATGTACGAGTCGTCGTCCCAGATCCAGCCAGCACGGATCGCCGGCGCGTAGGCCTGGAGCGCCGCCACGCAGATGACGAACATGGCAATCCAGGTCTTGCGCTGCACGAGGTTCTTCATCCGGGTCTCGGCGGCGCAGCCTATGCGATGCACTCAGGCGTACGAGTGCAGGCCCGAGATCACGAAGTTGATGACGATCCAGTTGAAGAGCATCACGCCGGCGCCCACCACGGCAAGCACCGCGGTCCAGAGGCCCTTGTCGCGCACCTTCCAGCGCACGTGGACGAGGAGCGCGAAGATGATGAAGGTGTTCAGCGCGAACACCTCCTTCGGGTCCCAGCCCCAGGGACGACCCCAGCTGTGGTCGGCCCAGATGGCGCCCATCACGATGCCCGCCCAGAGCATCACGAAGCTGAGTTCGGTGAGGAGCATGGTGACGCCGTCGAACACCTCGCCCAGCCCCGACGCGCGGTGCCCCGATGCATTCGCCCCGCCCTCGGCGGCCAGTTCCATGGCCTGGCCTGCGCCGCCCACGCGCGCGTAGGCCGGACCGCCGCCGCGCAGGCGCCACACCAGGTACGCGAAGGCGCTGACGGCTGCCATGAAGATGAGCGCGTAGCTGAAGATCACCACGTTGGTGTGGATGTAGAGCCACACGTCATGCAGCACGGGCATCATGTTGCCGATGTTCGAATTGAGCTGCACCGGCAGGAAATGCGCCGCCATGAGGGCCACCATGCTGGTGACGCACGCGCCGAGCGCCACCACGCCGCGCATGGCGGTGCGGCGCAGGAACCACACCTCGGCGATGAACGCCACCGCCGTGGCCATCCATGCCGCGGTGGTCACCGCCTCGAACATGTTGGAATTGGGCCAGCGGCCCGAGATGTACCAGCGCAGCATCACCGCGAAGGTCTGGAAGAAGAGCGCCAGTGCGAACACGCCCATCCCGATGCGCGTGGCGCGCGGCCACCGGTAGACGAGGCCCAGGAGGAGGAACACGATGGCACCCAGGAACACCATCCACGCCCGGCTCAGGTTCCCGTTGCGGAAGTACCAGCCTTCCCACGCCAGCCGTTCGGCGGGCGGATAGATGGACGGCACCAGCGTGGGCAGCACGGCCGCAATGGCCTGGACGCGCGCGTTCACCGTCGCGGCATCGCCCTGCTGCCACGCCACCACGAAGGCACGCCAGTCGGCGGCCAGCTGGCGCTGCTTCGCTTCGTCGATTCCGGGGATCGGCTCCGCCTTGCGCTCACGCGCCGCCGGGGGAAGCGACGCCGGATCGGCGCCCAGGAGCATGATGTCGCCGATGGATGCCCACGGCCTGTCGAACGAACCGTCCGCGGGCGGGATCACGCGCAGCGAGCCAAGGAGGAATGCCGGGTCCTTCACCGAGAGCGCGCCCTTGATCATGTCCATGTCCTTGGCGGTGCGGATCAGGTCGCCCTCCATTGCCTGGAGCTCGGTGCGCACGCCCGGGATCTGGAGCACCTGCTCGGAGACCAGGCCCGTGGACTCGAACGCGCGCAGGTGCTGCTCCCAGTCCGGCTCGCTGGCGCGGAGCTGCGCGTCCGCGCCCGCCGCCTGGACGATGCGCGCACGCACCTCGCGGTTCTTCACGTAGATCACGTCGGCCTTCGCGTAGGCATCGGGCCGGAACAGGAGATCGAAGTAGGTGAAGTCCGGCGACTGCCCCGCCACCTTGCGCGGGCCGGAGATGAACTGCATCTGCGTGTTGGCATAGCTGCCGAAACTCTTCAGGCGGCCGTCGGTGAAGACCGCCACCTTGTCGAGCGGCGTGAGGTCCACCTGCTTGTGGAACGGCACGTCCTCGGCGCGGGCAGGCGCGGCAACGAAGATCGCGAGCGCCGCCGCCAGCAGCAGCATCATGGCGGAGGCGCGGGCGAACGGACGGCCGAGGGTGCACTCACGCATGGACGGACTCCGAAGTGTGGCGCGGGAACGAGGGCTTGCGACCCTCGGCCTTGGCGCGGGCGATCTCCTCGAGCACCAGCCGCTCGTTGCGGCGCTTGATGAGGGGCTTCACGTAGAACGCGTAGATCATGCCGAGGCAGGCGATCACGCAGCCGGCAAGCTGCACCCACACGCCGTGGCGGTTGCCGACGCCGAGCACCGTGTAGTTGAGGCCGGCGCTCGCCATGCCGCCCTGCCTCGCCTCTTCCGGCGGGTCCCACTGGCTCTGGAAGTACGACATGCCGTCATGCTCCACCGGCTCGTTGACGCTCAGGCGCTCGGGCGCACCCCACGTGCCCTCGGGCGTGCGGAATCGCACCACGCTGGTGTAGTTGCGGATGCTCGAGGCCTGGCCGGTGAAACCGCCCACCTGCGTGGCCAGCTCGAACGTCTCGAGCGCCACCGCCGAGGGCAGCGGCTCGCGCTGTCGCGAGAAGAGCACCTCGAGCGAACTGCCGTCCGCGAGCGTCACGGTGCTCGGCGTCAGCCAGTACCGGCGCAGCACGTCCTGCGGGCGGTCGAAGACATACGGGTGATAGGAGAGCCATTCACCGCGCGAGGCATCGCCGGCCGGGCTCAGGCGCATCATCGAGAAGAGTTCGCGCGCGTCGCGCTGGCGCTGTTCGGGCGGCACCACGAAGGGCTTCGACTGCTCCATGGCGTTCGGCATCCAGTCGGTGACGGTGAGCTTCACGCCCGCTGCCAGTTCCACGGGAATGCGCGGCGTCACGTCCACGATGCGCGCCTCTGCGCGGCCGAGCGAGTCCACCAGCCGCAGCCGGCCGAGCTCCGGGCCCGCCACCAGGAGCGCCAGCGCCAGGCCGTTGCCCGGGCGGTACTCCACCTCGATGGAACGGTCCATGAAGCTCTCGCCGCCGCGCTTCATGGCGGCCATCGGGTCTTCGCCGGGCTTCAGGTCGCGGCTCATGGTGGCATCGCTGAATGCCCAGCGGCGGAACTCGCCGGAGGGCGTGCGCAGTTCGAGGATCGCCACCGACAGCTCACGACCGCCCACCGGCAGGTCGTCCTGCACCGCCACCACGCGGTACGCGTAGCCGGAATCCGCCGGACCGACGGGGCGCCACGGCGCGTCCTTGTCGGCGAGCGCCGCGTCCTTCACGGACTCGGTCACCGAGATCCCGCGGGACGGCACACGGAAGACGATCGACGGCTGCGCCATGAACGCGGCCACCTGCTCCTCGTCGGACACCTGCCGGATGGCGAGCACGCCGCCGTCGGCGCTGCGCCGCTGCGGGTCGCGCGCCACCAGACGGTACTGTGAGGCACGGCCCTCGCCGTCGGCCACGTCCACTGCCACCACCGCGTTGGGCGCAGCATCGTTGCCGCCCGGGATGAGGCGGGTGCGCATCTGCCCGTAGCGGAGGTAACCGGTGGCCTCGAACACCACGCCCGGCGCGGGATCGTCCTTCGCCGCGGCCGGAATGGCCACGCGGATCGGGTGCGGCTGGAGCGACTCGGTGGAACCCGAGAACACCTC
This sequence comes from Phycisphaera mikurensis NBRC 102666, assembly GCA_945870475.1. Taxonomy (GTDB): domain Bacteria; phylum Planctomycetota; class Phycisphaerae; order Phycisphaerales; family SM1A02; genus UBA966. The sequence continues at coordinate 1,322 of CAMBSR010000124.1, read as the reverse complement.
GCCGAGCTCGGGCACGTAGTCGTTGTAGAGCGGCATGCCCGTGATCGGGCGCTCCACCCAGCGCGTCTCGCCGGGGCGGCGCACGTAGAGCGCCCAGCTCTTCGACAGGTCGTTCTTCAGGTAGAAGTCGGTCTGCGGCCCGTAGTCGAGCGCCACGAAGAGGCGATCGTCGATGATGGGCTTGCCGGTTTCCTTCACCGCGCGCTTCACCGGCTGCTTCGGGTCCTGCGAGAAGACCAGGTCCTCGGTGTATTCGGGGTAGCCGGCGATCACCTGGCGCATGAAGCGGCGGTCGGGCGCGGTGACCATCAGGTTCACGCTGTACACGCGCTTGCCCGTGTCCGCGCCGGAGCGCAGTTCCCACGTCGGGTCGATCGACTGCACCTCCACGTCGTAGCGGTCCGCACCGGCGCCCACCGTGAGCTTGTTGCCCGGTGCCGCGAGAAGCGCGCCCGTGGCCACCATCTCGGTACGCGGGCCATCCGTCGCCGCCACGCCCACGGTCACCTGGCGACGCACCACCGGCGCCTCGCCCTCGACCTTGGTGCCGAAGTAGATGACGCTGCCGATGATCAGGACGATGATGCCGGAGTGGATCATCCACACGCCCAGGTTCACGACGCGCAGCGGGATCCGCCGCAGCGTGGTGGTCACCAGGTTGGCGGCCAGCAGCCCCATGAGGAGCTGGAACGGCCACCAGTGGAACCACTCGAACTCGGTCATCTCGAATGGCCGCCACTGCCGGAGCTGGGCGTGCACCCACGCGTCCGGGTGGAAGATGTTCGGGTGCACCGGGTACAGGATGCCCGCCGAGCCGACCGACATGAAGACGAAGAGGAGCGTCAGCAGGACGATCCCGAACCGCACGCTGCTGAAGAGGTCAAGGACGGGTCGGACGACGGCGTTCATGGGCGGTGCCATCGTATGCACGCCGCATGGGCCGAGCCGGGTACAACCGTGTGCATGGCAGCCCAATTCACGCAATACGGCGGCCAGCGCGCGCGTATCATCACGGACCCACACAGGAAACCACCCATGAAGATCGCCACCCGCTTGCTCGGATCCGTCGCCGTCTCCCTCGCCTTCGCCTGCAGCTCCATGGCCATGGCTCAGGGCGCCCCCGATGCCCCCGCCACGCCGACCGCTCCCGCAGCTCCCGCCGCGCAGGCACCCGCCGCCGATGGCGCCGTCTACGTCCTCCTCGAGACCTCCAAGGGCAACATCGTCCTGCAGCTCGATCCGGTCAAGGCGCCGATCAGCGTCGCCAACTTCATGAAGTACGTGAAGAGCGGCTTCTACGACAACACCACGTTCCACCGCAT
>CAMBSR010000123.1 GCA_945870475.1 Phycisphaera mikurensis NBRC 102666 | reverse complement strand
TTCATGCCGCACACCGACGGCGGCTTCACCTACATCTCCACCTCGCTGCTGCCGACCACGGTGACCATCCTCGATGGCTGCCACCGCACCGCAGACCACCCGGACGGCATCCCGTTCTTCATCATGGAGATCCCGCCGGGCAAGCAGCTCACCTTCAACTTCGACGCCGAGGGCGGCGACGACCCGGCGAACCGCCCGGCGCGCATGATGTACTCGCTGTGGAAGAAGGGCACGCAGACGGGCTCGCTCGAGAACGTGCTCAGCTGCCCGGACGCCTCGTGCCGCAAGATCGTCGTCAGCTACCGCCCCGCGCCCGAGCAGGCGAAGCCCGACGAGTCCTACCGCATGGAGGCCGGCAGCAATGCTCCCGGCCCGGTGGCCCAGCCGCGCTCGCCGCGCGACACCCGCAAGCCGTCGGACTCCTGATCGATGGCGTGTACGCATCGCATTGGGCACGGCTACGACCTCCACCGGCTCGAGCCCTGCGCCCCCAACGGAAACGGCCGCCCGTTCGTGCTCGGCGGCATCCGCTTCGAGCATGACCGCGGCCCCGTGGCGCACTCCGACGGCGACGTGCTGATGCACGCCGTGACGGATGCCATCCTCGGCGCGATCGGCGCGCCGGACATCGGCCAGCTCTTCCCCGACACCGCGCCGGAGAACGACGGCCGCGACAGCCGCGTCTTCCTCGAGGAGGCCGCGCGCCGCATGCGCGCCGCCGGCTGGGAGATCGGCAACATGGACATGACGGTGATCTGCGAGCGCCCCAAGCTGGGTGCGCGCAAGCAGGAAGTGGTGCAGAGCCTTGCCCACATCTTGGGGGTGCCCGCCGAGGACCTCAACCTGAAGGGGAAGACGCACGAACGCGTCGACGCCGTGGGCGAGGGACGCGCCGTGGAGGCGCATGTGACCGTGCTGCTGACGCGGGCAAAGTGATCGCGAAAGCGCGGTTCCGCGAGCGGTGCACGGCGGATCGCCTTACGATCCACCTCCCATGCGAGCAATCGTCACCGGACAGATCGGCGTTGACAAGAAGCCCTACCTGCAGGCCGTGGTCGACCAGGCGGAGCGGCGCCACGGGCGCGTCGAGCTCTTCAACGTCGGTAACATGATGTACGGCGAGGCGCCGGACGTGCGCCCGGGCCGCATCCTGGACCTGCCGTGGAGCCGCCTCGCCAGCCTGCGCCGCGCGGTGCTGAAGGACGTGATCAGCGCCACCAGCCCCGTCTCCGAGCACCCGAACGTCATCGTCAACACCCACGCCACGTTCCGGTGGCGGCACGGCCTCTTCAGCGCGTTCGACTTCGACCAGCTGCAGATGCTCAAGCCCGAGATGTTCATCTGCCTGGTGGACAACATCGAGGTGGTGCACCACCGCCTCCACCAGGAGCACGAGATCGACGCCACGCTCAAGGACTGCATGGTCTGGCGCGAGGAGGAGATCCTGGCCACGGAGCTGATGGCACAGGCGCTCGGATGCGGCCAGAACTTCTACATCCTGAGCCGCGGCCGCCAGAAGGACACCGTGGAGACGGCACTCCGCCTGGTGACGCGCCCGGACATGAAGAAGGTCTATCCCAGCTTCCCCATGAGCCACGTGATGGACATGCCGGAAGTGATGGCGGAGATCGACCACTTCCGCGCCGAGCTGGCCAAGCACTTCATCACCTTCGATCCGGGTGATGTGGACGAGAAGCTCCTCCTCGACCGCGGCATCGAGGCCGCACGGCTTGGCAAGGACTTCATCGACGTCGATGCGCACAGCTTCGGCGGGCGCGCGGGCGGTCCGGCGATGAAGGTGCCGGTGCGCGAGATCCTCGACATCGCCGGCGACGTCGATGGCCAGATCTACATGCGCGACTTCAAGCTCATCGACCAGAGCGACATGATCGTCAGCCTGGTCCCCGAGCTCCCGGGCGGAACGCCCGGCCTCTCGAGCGGCGTGGAGCGCGAGCTGCACCATGCCTTCGAGCACACCAAGGAGGTCTACGTGGTGTGGAAACCGAAGAAGAACCCCAGCCCGTTCATCACGGAGACCGCCACCAGGATCTTCCGGACGGTGGACGAGGCACTGGCGCACTTCGAGGCCAAGGGCATGTTCGCCCCGACGGACCTGTTCGGGCACTGAAAGCCCGGGGGGCCATGTCCCGAAACCATGCTGGGCGGCCCAAACTGGCTCCTTTCAGGAGCGGCGCGGCGGATTTCCCTTCCGATCCGGCGATCCCGGGCTACCCTCTGCCGAACGCCTGATAAGCCCCCGGAGCCGCTGACCCAATGACCTCGATCAGATCCATGGCCGGAACTGTGGTTGCCGCCACCCTCTTGGCGGCTTCGGCGCACGCACAGGTCTCCACCAAGCCCGGTGTCGGCGCCATCCCGTTCAACCTGGGGGCAGGCAACCTCGGCGTCACGTTCCGCACGTGGGCTCCGAACGCCACCAGCGTGTCCGTGGGCGGCACCTTCAACAACTGGAGCGCCACGGCACATCCGCTTTCGAGCGAGGGCAACGGCTGGTGGTCGCGCGACGTGCCGCTGATCCAGGCAGGTGCCCAGTACAAGTTCGCCATCAACCGCGGCGGTACCACCTACTGGAAGAACGACGCACGCGCGCGCAGGCTGACTTCTTCGGTGGGCAACTCCGTGGTGTACAGCCCCACGGCGTACTCATGGCAGTCCGGCACGTTCCAGATGCCGGAGTGGACCAAGTTGGTGCTGTATGAAATGCACATGGGCACGTTCTTCGTGCCGTCGGGTGCAGCGCTGCCGGGCACCTTCGCCACCGCAACGCAGAAGCTCGACCACCTGCAGTCGCTCGGCATCAACGCCATCGAGCTGATGCCCGTGGCCGAGTTCCCCGGCGACATCAGCTGGGGATACAACCCTGCCCACCCCTACAGCGTCGAGAGCTCGCTCGGCGGCCCGGACGCGCTGAAGGCGTTCGTGGATGCGGCGCACCAGCGCGGCATTGCCGTCATGGGCGACGTGGTGTTCAACCACCTCGGGCCGAACGACCTGGATCTATGGCAGTACGACGGCTGGAGCACGAGCGGCACCACCGGCGGCATCTTCTTCTACGAGGACGCCAACGTCAGTACGCCCTGGGGCCCCCGCCCCAACTACGGCCGCGGCGAGGTGCGCACCTACCTGCGCGACAACGCCATGATGTGGCTCGACGAATTCCGCATGGACGGGCTCCGTTTCGACGGCACCAAGTTCATGCGCCTGCGCGACTACGCCGGCCCGGAGATCCCGGATGGCTGGAGCCTGCTGCAGTGGTGCAACGACTCTGCGGACGCGCAGTTCCCGGGCAAGCTGATGATCGCCGAGGACCTGGGCGAGAACACCTGGATCTCGAAGACGACCGGCGTCGGCGGTGCCGGCTTCGACACGCAATGGGACGGTGCGTTTGCGTTCCCGGTACGCGCCGCACTGGAGGCGTCGGGCGATGCATCGCGCGACATGTTTGCGGTGCGCGATGCCATCAACAAGAGCTTCAACGGCTCGATGCAGCAGCGCGTGATCTACACCGAGAGCCATGACGAGGTGGCCAACGGCCGCACCCGCGTGCCCGAGGCCATCTGGACCGGCAACGCCGGCAGCTATTTCAGCCGAAAGCGCTCGACGCTCGGCGCGGCGCTGGTGATGACATCGCCCGGCATCCCGATGATCTTCCAGGGGCAGGAGTTCCTGGAGGACGGCTGGTTCGCCGCCGAGGACCCGCTCGACTGGGCGAAGGCCACCACCTACTCGAAGATCACCGCGATGTACCGCGACCTGATCGCGCTGCGCAAGAACGCCAACGGCAACACCAAGGGCCTCTCCGGCTACTTCACGAACGTGTTCCACGTGAACAACGGCAGCAAGCTGGTCGGCTTCCAGCGCTGGCAGAATGGCGGCCCGGGCGATGACGTGGTGGTGCTGAGCAATCTCAGCAACACCAGCTTCCCGAACTACCGGATCGGCCTGCCCCGCGCCGGGCTCTGGCGCGTCCGCTTCAACAGCGACTCCACCAGCTACTCGTCGGACTTCGGCAACTTCGCCGCCTACGACGTGACGGCGGACAATTTCGGCTACGACGGACTGCCCTTCAGCGGCAACTTCCGGATCGCGCCCTACTCCACGGTGATCTTCAGCCAGTCGACCCCCAGCCGCTACGACCTGAACGGCGACTGGATCGTCAACGGCTCCGACCTGGGCAACCTGCTGGCCCAGTGGGGCGGCCCCGGCAGCGCCGATTTCAACGCAGACGGCGTGGTGAACGGCGCCGACCTCGGCGGGATGCTGGCAGCATGGGGCGCCGTGCCGTGATTCACTGAACCATCGATCGTTGGGCTGGGCCGATCCAGAGCGAACGCGGCGGGCGCCCTTGGGCACCCGCCGCAGTTCATTTGATGGTGACTTGACTCAGGCCCGCGCGGCGGCGTTCGCCGGTGCGTAGCCCCACCGGAAGTACTCGCCCACCATGCGGTCGGTATTGAAGACCGCCGGCACGGTGGTGGCGGAACGCAGCGCACGCTTGATCCAGCGCTCCGGCAGGCCCGAGTCGCCGAGCTCGTAGAACTCCGGCACCACTTCCTGCTCCAGGAGCGAGTACAGGCTCTCGGCGTCCTTGGCGTTCTGGACCTCGTTGTCCGGGTTCTCGCTGCCATCGCCGATGGCCCAGCCGTTGGTGCCGTCGTAGCTCTCCGGCCACCAGCCGTCGAGCACGCTCAGGTTGATGCCGCCGTGGAGCGGCGGCTTCATGCCGCTGGTGCCGCTCGCCTCGTAGGGGCGCAGCGGGTTGTTGAGCCACACGTCGCAGCCCGAGGTGAGCATGCGTCCCACCTCCATGTCGTATTCCTCGATCAGCGCCACGCGGCCCTGGAAGCCGGCGTCGTGCGAGAAGCGCCAGATCATCTGCGCGAACTCCTGGCCACCCAGGTCCTTCGGGTGCGCCTTGCCGGCGAAGACGATCTGCACCGGGCGGTCCTTGGGGGTGAGGATGCGCAGGATGCGCTCCACGTCGTGGAAGATGAGCGGCGCGCGCTTGTAGGTGGCGAAGCGGCGCGCAAAGCCGATGGTCAGCGCGTCGTCGCGGAAGGCCTCGCCGGCGCACATGAGTTCCAGCGGGCCCTCGCCGCGCGCAATGGCCTGGCGGCGCAGGCGGGCGCGCACGAACTGCACCAGCTTGCAGCGGAGCGAGCAGCGCATCTGCCAGAAGTCGGCATGGCCGACCGACGGCACCGCCGCCCACGGATTGGCATCCGGCGCGGAGCGACCGAGGTCGATGCCCACGGAGCGGCGCCAGAACGAGCGCGCCTCGGGAGCGATCCAGGTGGGGATGTGCACGCCGTTGGTGACGCTGCCGATCGGCACGTCGTCGGGGCGGCGGCCGAAGATCTCCACCCACATCTCGCGGCTCACGCGGCCGTGGAGCTTGGAGACGCCGTTGATGCGCTCGGCCATGCGGAGGGCGAGCACGGTCATGCAGATCGGGCCGCTGCCCGGGTGCTCGCGCCCGAACTCGGAGAAGCTCTCCTGCGTGAAGCCGGCGTTGCGCAGCGGGCGACGAAGCGCCTTCCAGCACATCTCGGCGTCGTAGCGGTCGTGGCCGGCAGGGACGGGCGTGTGCGTCGTGAAGACCGTGGTCTGGCGCACGCGCTGCACGGCCTCGTCGAGCGACATGCCGCGGGTCACGAGCTGCGAGAGGCGCTTCAGGCCGGCGAACGCCGCGTGCCCCTCGTTCAGGTGGAAGACCGTGGCCTTCTCCTTCAGCCTGCCGAGCGCCAGGATGCCGCCGACGCCGAGCAGCACCTGCTGGCGCATGCGGAGCTCGGGCTCGCCCTGGTAGAGGGCCTGCGTGAGAAGACGATCGCGCTTGCGGTTCTCGGGAACGTCCGAGTCCAGGAGGTACAGCGGGACGCGGCCCACCTGGAGCTTCCAGATCTTGGCGCGCACCATGTTGCCGCCGATCGGGCAGTCGATGTGGGCGCGCGTGTCCACCACCGGGAAGCGCTCGAAGTCGTAGCTCGGGTGCAGGACACGCGTGGAGCCGTCGTTACGGAGTTCCTGCAGGTAATAGCCCTGCCGGTACAGGAGGCCGACGCCGACGAGCGGGATGCCCAGGTCGGAGGCGCTCTTCAGGTGGTCGCCTGCCAGGACCCCGAGGCCGCCGGCGTACTGCTGCATGCTCTCGTGGATGGCGAACTCGCTGGAGAAGTATGCGATCCGCATGCCGGGGGTCTCGGCGGCGTGCTGCTCCTCGTACCAGGAGGCGGTCTCGTAGTAGGCGCGGCGCGCGTCGGTGGCGTCGGAGACGATCTTGCGGAAGCGCTCGTCGGAGACCTTGGCCTCGAGGATGCCGGGATCAACGCCGGTCAGGACGCCCGAGGGGGAATGCTTGGTGGACTCCCAGAGCACCGGATCCAGCGCGGCGAAGGGCCGCTGGCCGATCTCGTTCCAGCTGAACCAGCAGTCGGTGGCCAGCGTGCGGAGCGAGTCGAGGGTGCCGAACGGATCGGAGATGCGCGTCGTGGGGCGTCGGGGGGACATGAAGGGTTCCCGTGGGCACCCGCAGCGCACCGCATCACAGGCGGGCAGTCGCGAGCACCGAGCGCCGGATGGTAGTGGCATCGAGGCCCCGAAGGGCGTCCGGGGACATGCGCCAACGCCATTGCCGGGACGGCTTTCCGGGCGTGTTCATGCGGGATCGGCCATCAAGGCCCAGGTGGTCCTGCATGGCCACCATGGCGGTGCGTGCCGGGCTCTGGAGCGTGGCCTGGACCATGGAGCCGGGGAGTCCGCGGCGGGCCTCTGCCGTCGACGCGGCGCC
>CAMBSR010000122.1 GCA_945870475.1 Phycisphaera mikurensis NBRC 102666 | reverse complement strand
CCCACCGGGTTCCTGCGCACCGACCGCATGTACGAGAACTACGTGCTCGAATTCGACTGGATGCACGAGGCCAAGGAGGGCAACGCCGGCCTCTTCGTCTGGTCCGATCCGGTGCCGAGCCAGGTGCAGAACATGTTCCCGCGCTCGGTGGAGGTGCAGATCATGCTCACGCCCGACGTGAAGGACAAGGAGGGCCGCCTCCTGTACACCGGGCAGGGCGACGTCTTCAGCATCTGGGGCGCCAAGATGACGCCGCTGCGCCCGCACCCGGCCGGCTGGGAGCGCACGCTCCCCAGCGAGCGCGTCACCAAGGGCGCTGGCGAGTGGAACCACTACAAGGTCACCTGCGACCGCGGCAACATCACGGTCGAGATCAACGGCCGCGAGGTGAGCGGCGCCAAGGGCGTGACGCCGCGCAAGGGCTACATCTGCCTCGAGAGCGAGGGAAGCCCGATCTGGTTCAAGGACATCTGCGTGAAGGAGCTGCCCGCCGCGGTGCCGGCGCTCGATTCCACGGACGTGGCGATGGACGGCACCGGCATGGTGCGGATGTTCGACGGCCAGACCCTTGCGGGCTGGCACGAGGAGAAGGGCAAGGAAGGCCACTGGAAGTTCGAGGGAGGCGCTGCCAAATTCGACGGCAAGGGCGATTCGCTCTGGACCGACGCGGACTACAGCGACTTCGAGATGGTGGTCGACTGGCGCTGGACCAAGGAGCACCAGGGCAAGATGATGCGCCCGTACATCGACGCCGACGGCAACGAGGCGCGGAACGCGGACGGCTCGGTGAAGCAGGTGGAGATCGAGGAGCGCGACAGCGGCATCTACGTGCGCGGCAGCAGCAAGAGCCAGATCAACATCTGGACCTGGCCCGTGGGTTCCGGCGAGGTGTGGGGCTACCGCAACGACCGGAACATGTCGCCCGCGGTGCGCGCGGCGTGCACGCCGAAGGTGAACGCCGACAAGCCGGTGGGACAGTGGAACCGCTTCGTGATCCGCATGGTGTCCGACCGCCTCACGGTGGACCTCAACGGTAAGCGCGTGATCGACAACGCCCAGCTCCCCGGCGTGCCGGCGAGCGGCCAGATCGCGCTGCAGAGCCACGGCTGCCCGGTGGAGTTCCAGAACGTATTCATCCGATCGCTGAAGTGACGGTCAGCCCACGTACTCGCACCGGCTCGTGCACGTCTCGTGCACGACCACCTGCGCGAGCGCGGGGAGCTGCGGCTTGAGCCGGTCCCACACCCACTTGGCGATCATCTCGCTGGTGGGATTCTCCAGCCCCGGGATCTCGTTGAGGCAGTAGTGGTCGAGCTGCTGCTCGATGGGGCCGGTCAGCGCCTTGATGTCGCCGTAGTCCACGAGGTAGCCCTTCTGGGGGTCCAGCGGGCCGGCGACCACCACGTCCACCCGGAAGCTGTGGCCGTGCATGCGGCGGCACTTGTGGCCCTCCGGGAAGCAGGGGAGCCAGTGGGCGGCCTCGAACGTGAAGCTCTTGATCAGGCGGACGCGCATCGAGCGCGAGTGTAGGGGCAAAGGAAAGGCCCGCGGCGAGTTGCCGCGGGCCGTTGGGTTGCCGATTGGCTCCTGGCGCCGATCACTCCGCCGCGGGGGCGGCGGTCTCGGTGTGCTTCAGGCCGCGGCGCTGGTCGCGCAGGCGGCGGGCCTTGCCGAAGCGCTCGCGGAGGAAGTAGAGCTTCGCGCGACGCGAGTCGCCGCGGCGGATGATCTCCAGCTTGGCGATGCGCGGGGAGTGCAGGGGGAACTGGCGCTCCACGCCCTCGTTGGCCACGATGCGGCGCACCGTGATCATGGTGTGGATGCCGCGGCCGGTCTTGGCCAGGAGCACGCCCTGGAAGACCTGGATGCGCTCCTTGTCGCCTTCGATGATCTTGTAGTGCACGTCGATGGTGTCGCCGATGCGGAGGTTCGGGACCTCGGCGGCGGGCTTGAGCTGGTCGGCGACGACGCTCTCGATGATCTTGGTGCGGTCCATCTTGGTCTTTGCCATGTGTCTCTCGGCCCAGTGGGCCGTTCCTTTCTGTCGGGCTTCCGCCCGCTGTTCCGTCTTCAGCCCTGCGCATCCTGCGCCAGGCCACCGTCGACGGGCTGCGACATGGGACGGGGAATTCCGCCCAGGGGTCGCTCCATCAGGTCGGGCCGGCGCTCGCGCGTCCGCTCGACCATCCGGCCGTGCCTCCAGCGCTCGATGGCGGCGTGGTCGCCGCCCAGGAGCACCTCGGGCACCTCGCGCCCGCGCCATTCGCGCGGTCGCGTGTAGTGAGGGCAGTCGAGGAGGGAACGTCCCGCCTCGTCAAGCCGGCTGAAGGAATCTTCAGCCGCCGACTGCTCGTGTCCGAGCGCTCCGGGAAGGAGCCTCGTCACCGCGTCGACCAGCATCATGGCGGGGATCTCTCCACCGCTCAGGACGAAGTCGCCGACGCTCACCTCGAGCGGGGCCATTTCCTGTATGGCCCGCTCATCAATCCCTTCGTAATGCCCCGCGATCAACAGCAGGCGGGGTTGCCTGGCGAACCATTCGACGCGGGGCTGAGCCAGGCGCTCGCCCTGCGGCGTGAGCAGCACGCGGACGGCTGCTCGCTGATCCATCTTCTCGACCGCCTCGACCGCGTCGACGAGGGGTTGGCACATCATGACCATGCCGGGTCCGCCCCCGAAGGGGCGATCGTCCACCTTGCGGTGCTTGTCGGTGCTCCAGGCACGGATGTCGTGCGCGTGGAACTCGAGCAGGCCCGCTGCGGCGGCCCTCCCGGGAATGCTCGCGCCGATGACCGGCGGGAACATGTCCGGGAAGAGGGTGAGGACGTCGATTCTCACGCGACCTCACCCGAAGGCGTCAGGCCTTCTTCTCGGCGACGGGCTTCGGACCGCGCAGGGGCTGGAGGCCCTTCTTGGCGCGGCACGCGTCGGCCTTGGTGCGGCCCTTGGCATGCTTGACGGACAGGACCTTGTCGCTGATTGCGCCACCGGCCTTGCGGATCAGGCTCACGGCGGTGTCGGACGGCTGCGCGCCGACGGACAGCCAGTGCTGGATCCGGTCCATCTTCAGGTTGATCTGCTTGCCTTCCTTGCCCTGGGGCTCGTACCAGCCGAGCTCCTCGATGACGACGCCATCGCGCGGGGCGCGCTTGTCCATGGCGGAGAGGCGGAAGAACGGGTGATGGGCGCGGCCCATCTTCTTGAGACGAAGGACGACCATGGTCGTGTCCTTTCGGGAAGCGCTTGCGTCGGTCGCGCGCCGGCACTGTGCCGGTCGTGCGCCGGGTGCATCGTTGGGCGGGCCGTCTCGGCCCGATGTGCGATGCGCCTTCGGCAGGCGGTTGCGAGAACAGAGAAGGATACGGGAAAGGGCGCGTTCGCTCAATCCTTCGATCGCGCAGCGTCCGGCGGAGTGTTATCCGCATCCGCAGCGCCGATCGCTGGCCCGTCGATCCGGGCGGTGCCTTCGGGAAGCGGGCCGGAAAGGCGGGCCTCGACCCACACCATGTAGCTGGTGGCCGCCTGGCCCATGGCGCGCTGGAGCGGCACGTCGAGCGACTGGAAGAAGACCAGGAGCATCACCAGCATGCCGTACATGCGCACCTGCGGCAGGTTGAAGAAGCGGTCAAGCGTGCGGCTGGCACCCGCGAGCACGGCGCTGCCGTCGAGCGGAGGCACCGGCAGCATGTTGAACACGCCGAGGATCAGGTTGATGAAGCCGCCGATGAAGAGGAACTCCGCCACGTTGGCGGCGGTGTGCTCGGCGGGCGCGATCCTGCCGGTGCGGATCGCCGACGCCCATGCGCCGGCCGCCGTCAGTGCGAGCAACGCGAGCAGCGCATTCATGGCCGGACCTGCAAGCGCCACGAGGACGCGGCCGCGTCGCTCATGGCGGTAGCGGTGCGGCATGGTCGGCATCTGCCCCCATGCGAAGCCGGCGACCACGAAGAAGATCACCGACATCCAACCCAGGTGCACGACCGGGTTGATCGTCATGTGCCCAAGCTCGCGTGGGGTGTTGTCGCCGTTGGCGATGGCGGCCCAGCCGTGCGAGAGCTCGTGCAGGACGATCGAGAAGATCACCCAGAACGCCCAGCTGAAGAGAAGGACGATGCCGCCGTCTTCGTACGCGGAATGAACCCACCATTGCATGGGGGATGAGGCTACACGGTGGGCGGGCGCGGAACGCGGCGCGGCGCCGGTGGCTTCGGGTTCAGCGAGCGCTGCCGTGCACCACGCGGCCGGCCATCACGGTGGCCGCGATGCGCGGGAGCGTGCGGGCCCAGTCGCAGGCGAACGGGTCGTCGGCGAAGACGCAGAGATCGGCGTGCGCATTGGGGGCGAGACGGCCGATCTCCGGCGCGCGCAGGCAGTCGGCGGCGCCCGCGGTGTAGGCGTGGAGCGTCTCCTCCACCGTGAGGTTCTGGCCGGTGCAGCACGGGGCGCCGTCGAGATCGAGCCCGGTCACCGCCGCACGGACGCCAAGCCGCGGGTCGCAACTGACGATCGGCCAGTCGCTGCCGAAGGCGAGGCGTGCGCCGGCGCGGGCGAGGTCGCGGAACCGGAAGAAGGACTTCATGCGCTCCTGGCCGAGCCGAGCCGGCGCGATGCGCGCATCGTCCGCCTTGTGGAGCGGCTGCATGCTGGCGAAGCGGCCCCGCATTCGCACCAGCTCCGCGTCGTCCATGGTCTGGCAGTGCTCGTAGCGCGCGATGCGCTCGCGGTCCTCCGGCGCGATGGCGTCGAGCGCCGCGCGGAGCGCTTCGTCGCCGATCGCGTGGACGCTCGGCGAGAAGCCGAGCGCGAGCACATCGTGCGCCCACTGGCGCAGGCGCGTGCCGTGGCCGGCGGCGTCGTGCTCGGCGAATTCCACGAACATGCCGCGGTTCGCCGCGTCGTCGGCATAGGGCGCAAGCATGCGTGCGGTGCGGCTGCCGAGCGTGCCGTCGATGAAGCTCTTCCACCCGACGATGGCCAGGAGGTCGTCGCCGGCGAACGCGCGGCCCCAGGAGAAGTCGACGGGCCAGTCGCGGTCCAGGATGGTGGCGCGGACGCGCAGCGTGCATGCAGCGCGCTCGTGCGCGCGCAGGTGCATGTGCACCTCGCGCAGGTCGCGCTCGTATTCCATGCTGCCCACGGTGGTGATGCCGAACGCGTTGCAGTGCGCGAATGCCGCGCGCAGCGCTGCGCGGCGATCATCCGCCGGCGGGACGGGCAGGCGCGGGTTGACGAGTTGCCACGCGGCCTGTTCAAGCAGGAGCCCGGTGGGCAGGCCGCCACCGTCGCGCACGATCTCGCCGCCCGCGGGGCAGGGGAGGCCTTCGATCAGTTCCAGCACCGGTCGGTTGACGACGCATGCGTGCTGGTCCATCCGGTACGCCACGCACGGGATGTCGCCGGCAGCGCGGAGCCACGCGTGCGTCGGTCGCTCGCCGCCCCAGTTGGCTTCGTGCCAGCCGAAGGCGCGCAGCCAGCGCCCGGGTGCGAGCGCGCGCGCGGCGCGGCCGATGGCGTCCTCGAACTCCGCGCGCGAGCGCACCGAGGAGAGATCGAGCTGCGCGAGCGTGTGTGCGCCGAGCGAGAGGTGGAGGTGTGCGTCGATGAGCCCGGGCGTCACCACGCTTCCCGCGGGGAGCGTGACGGTGGGGACGCCGGCCGGCGCGGGGGTGTCGAGGGCAGTGATGCGGCCGGCATCCAGGAGCAGCGAATCTGCCCAGGGGCGCGCCGGATCGGCGGTCCAGAAGCGCGCGCCGGCCACGCGAACGCGCGGTGGGAGTTGGTCGTGGGCGGTGTTCATCGGATGCGTTTCGGGTCGCGCCTATCCTATGAATCATGAAGCACGGTTGCAGCAGCGGTTCATGTGGATGCGGTTCCAGCGTTCCGGTCAGCACCTTCACCAAGGTCGTGGGAGGCGCGCTGGTGTTCGTGGCGCTTGCCGCGGTGGTGATGGCAGTGGTGGCCGGCTGCAGCGAGGCGCCTGCATCGAAGGGGCCGACGCCCGTGAACGCCGCTGCGGCGCCGAAGGCTGCACCGCCGAAGACCGCCTCGCAGGCTGCTGCCGAGGCCACGGCGAAGGCTGCCGCACCCGCGCAGGCGGGCGGCTACCCCGTGAGCGGTCCGGAAGGCGACCAGACCACGATCGAGGTCGGTGGACTCACCATGCCGAAGCCGGTGACGTGGGTCTGGACGGCACCCAGCATGCAGTTCCGCGCGCTCCAGTACGCGGTGCCTGCGGAAGGCGTGAATTCGCCCGCGGCCGAGCTCGTGTTCAGCGTCTTCCCCGCGGGCGACGGTGGACCGGTGGATGCCAACCTCGAGCGCTGGGCGAGCCAGTTCCGCGAGGGCGCGAATGCCGCGGTCTCCAAGCGCAGCGAGTCCACGGTGAACGGCATGAAGGTCTCCCGCATCGAGAGCGTCGGCGACTACATGGGAATGGGCGCCGCCGCGCCGCGGCCGGGGTGCATGCAGCTCGGCGCGATCGTGCAGGCCCCGGGAAGGAACGTCTTCATCAAGGTGGTCGGCCCGCAGGCGACGGTGGAATCGAACCGCAAGGCGTTCGAGGCGATGATCGCCGGGATGCGGTGAGTCGGTAAATCGGTGAATCGGTAAATCGGTGCCGGGTGCAATATGCACCAATTTCGGCAGGGGAGCGTTCGTGCGCGTGAGTGCGCGTACGAAATTGGTGCATATTGCACCCGGCACCATTTGACAACACCGCCCCGGCGCGGGGCCGGGGCGGTGGGGATTCCGTCGATCATCCTGCGGCGCGCTGCGCTCAGGCCTTGCTGATCTCGTTCCAGTTCACCACTTCCCAGAACGCCTTCAGGTAGTCGGCGCGGCGGTTCTGGTA
>CAMBSR010000121.1 GCA_945870475.1 Phycisphaera mikurensis NBRC 102666 | reverse complement strand
GAGGGAGACCAGTCCACCGATGATCCCAAGGAACGGCGGGTTGCTCGTGTACATGAACACGCGTCCCTTGTTCCGCGCCAGCAGCATCCGTATGCCGAGCGGCACGAGGAACGTCACGGAATTCGAGGCGCGCCCGAAGAGCGAGTCCTTGCGGAAGCGCGTGGTACGCATGCGCCACACCGCGACCCCGTCGCGGAATTCCCTTGCCTCGCAGGGTTGCCAGGTTTCCGGCGGACCGTACGAAGGAAACGACGTGATCACCGATACCTTCCGACCGAGCGCCGCCGACTCGTGGGCCAGCTCAGCCAGGAGGTGGCCGGTACTCGCCACGTCCGGGACGTAGTACTGGTTGAGGATCACGAATTCCGCACCAGCCGCGCCCTGAGACTGCTGCAGTTCCTTGCTCACTGGTCGTGGCCCGTGGATTCCGGCATCTCGTGCCCTGCATCCCGCAACGTCTTCTCGCGGCGCGCCAGCTCGAGGTCGTTCTCGACCATCATGACCGCGAGTCCCTTCACGTCCACCTTGGGCTTCCAGCCGAGGACGCGCTGCGCCTTGCTGCAGTCGCCGAGGAGCTGCTCCACCTCCGCCGGGCGGAAGTAGCGCGGGTCGATCTCGACGAAGTCCTTGTAGTCGAGGCCGACGTGCCCGAACGAAAGCTGGCAGAACTCGCGCACGGTGATCATCTTGCCGGTCGAGATCACGTAGTCGTCCGCGGTCGGCTGCTGCATCATCAGCCACATCGCCTCCACGTAGTCGCCGGCGAAGCCCCAGTCGCGCAGGGCATCGATGTTGCCCAGGTAGAGCTTCTTCTGCATTCCCAGCTTGATGCGGCCCACCGCGCGCGTGATCTTGCGCGTCACGAACGTCTCGCCGCGGCGCGGACTCTCGTGGTTGAAGAGGATGCCGCAGGATGCGTGCATCCCGTAGCTCTCGCGGTAGTTGACGGTGATCCAGTGGCTGAAGACCTTCGCGCATCCGTACGGCGAGCGCGGCCAGAACGGGGTGGTCTCCTTCTGCGGGACCTCCTGCACCTTGCCGAACATCTCGCTGCTGGATGCCTGGTAGTAGCGGACCTTCTTGCCGCTCTGCGCCTCGAAGACGCGCACTGCCTCCAGGAGCTTCAGCGAGCCCACGGCATCGGTGTCGCAGGTGTAGATCGGCATGTCGAAGCTGACGCGGACGTGGCTCTGCGCGGCGAGGTTGTAGACCTCGTCCGGCTGCGCCAGGCCGATCACGCTCGCCAGGTTGTTGCCGTCGTTGAGGTCGCCGTAGTGCAGCTTGAGCCGCGCGCCAGGCAGATGCGGGTCCTGATAGATGTGGTCCAGACGACCCGTGTTGAAGCTTGCGCTTCGGCGCACGATCCCGTGCACTTCATAGCCCTTCGAGAGGAGCAGCTCGGCCAGATAACTGCCGTCCTGTCCCGTGATTCCGGTGATGAGTGCCTTCTTCATGGTCTCGTGCCTTGCGACTGGTGCCAGCGGTGAGAGAACTCCCGCTTGCTTGCGGGCATGGATGAGATCGGTTGTTATACCCCTGCTACTTGCGGAGTCCGGCAAGAATTGACGATGATCATCTCGGGGTCAAGCCTCTGCGCCCTGAAGCCGATAATGGACGCTGAAGAACCATGAAATTCGATACCTCCCGCATCCTCCTCACCGGCGGCGCCGGCTTCCTCGGCCGCGCCGTCGCCGAACGCCTCCGTGCCCGCGGTGCCCGCGAGATCTTCATCCCGCGCCGCAAGGACTATGACCTCACGCACGAGGCGGACGTGGCGCGCCTCTATCGCGATGCGAATCCCGACCTGGTGATCCACCTTGCCGCCGAGGTCGGTGGCATCGGCGCCAACCAGGCGAACCCGGGGCGCTACTTCTTCGCCAACATGGCGATGGCGCTGCACCTGATCGAGCTCGGGCGCCTCCACGGCATCCGCAAGTTCGTGCAGGCGGGAACCATCTGCGCGTATCCGAAGTTCACGCCGGTGCCCTTCCATGAGGACCGGCTGTGGGACGGCTATCCGGAGGAGACCAACGCGCCCTACGGCGTCGCCAAGAAGGCGGCCATGGTGATGCTCGACGGTTACCGCCGGCAGTACGGGCTCGCGTCCTCCTATCTCCTGCCCGTGAACCTCTACGGGCCGTGGGATAACTTCGACCTCACCACCTCGCACGTGATTCCCGCGCTCATCAGGAAGTGCATCGAGGCCGCGGAATCCGGCGCGGACCACATGACCTGCTGGGGAACCGGCAGCGCCAGCCGCGAATTCCTCTACGTGGAAGATGCTGCCGAAGGCCTGGTGCGCGCCGCGGAAGTCATGGACGAGCCGACGCCCATCAACCTGGGCACGGGCATGGAGATCACCATCAAGGACCTGGTGACGTTGATCGCCCGGCTCTGTGGCTTCACCGGCGAGATCCGCTGGGACGCCACCAAGCCGGACGGCCAGCCGCGCCGGTGCCTGGACACGGAGCGCGCCGCCAAGCTGCTCGACTGGCGCGCCCAGGTGGGATTCGAGGAAGGGCTCACGCGGACCATCGAGTGGTATCGCGGGAACCGTGGGCACCGGGCGAACCACGATCCATCGCGCGCGGGCGGATAACGCCGAGCGCCAGCACCGATCAGGGTCTCGGCGGTCAGGCCGTCACCAGTCACGCCATCACGGGACACCCGTTCATTTCGCCGCCCCTTGCCGAACGTCGATTCGGCACCGGCGATCCCGCACCCACGGCAACCGATTGGGGCCAGATCGGTAAACGCCCTCTCGCCCCCAACCCTACGCTTCCTGCCAAACATGCCCCTCCTCCACGCCTTCCCGCTTTTCGCCGTGGCCTTCATTGCCCAGTCGCCAGCCGCACCCGCTCCCGAAGCAGGGTCCGCCGCTGCAGCCCCTCCGCCCGCCGCGCCCGCCATCGCACCGCTCCCCGGCCTCTCCTGGTCGCTCATCGCCAAGGAGCCGCTGGTGCAGGACCCCGTCTCCTTCTGCATCGCCGACGACGGCTCGATCTACGTCGCCGAATCGTTCCGCCAGGAGAAGGGCGTCGAGGACAACCGCTCCTCCAAGTTCTGGCTCGAGGACGACCTCCAGCTGCAGACCGTGCAGGACCGCCTGAAGATGTACGAGAAGTGGGCGGCCAAGCGCCAGGGCGGCATGGACTACTACCGCAAGGAGGAGGACCGGGTCACGCACCTCGTCGACACGAACGGTGACGGCGTGCCCGACAAGATGAGCTCCTTCAGCGGCCCCATCAACGAGCCGCTCGACGGCACGGGTGCGGGCGTGATGTACCTGGATGGATCGGTCTGGTACACGTGCATCCCGAACCTCTGGCGCTTCCAGGACACCACGGGCACCGGCGTCGCCGACGTGCGCGAGAAGGTGTTCACCGGCTTCGGCGTGCGCACCGCGCTGCGCGGGCACGACATGCACGGCCTCGTCGCCGGGCCCGACGGCCGCATCTACTGGTCGATCGGCGACCGCGGCTACAACGTGACCAACAAGGAGGGGAAGAACCTCAAGCGCGTCTTCACGGGTGCCGTCTTCCGCTGCGAGCCGGACGGTTCGCGCCTGGAGATCTTCGCGCATTCGCTGCGGAATCCGCAGGAACTGGCCTTCAACCAGTGGGGCGACCTCTTCACCGGCGACAACAACTCCGACGGCGGCGACCGCGCGCGCATCGTCTACATCATGGAAGGCGGCGAGACGGGCTGGGACATGAACTACCAGACGCTGGAAGGCAGCAACCAGCGCGGACCGTGGAACCAGGAGCGCAGCTGGTGGAAGTGGGACACCGCCGACACCATGCGTCCGGCGTGGAACCTGCCGCCCATCGAGCACCTCTCCGACGGTCCCGCGGGCATGACCTTCTACCCGGGCCTTGGCCTTCCGGAGCGATACAAGAACCACTTCTTCCTGTGCGACTTCCTGGGCGGCGACGAGTACAGCCAGATCCTCTCCTTCGCCGTCGAGCCCGAGGGCGCCGGCTACAAGGTGACCGACGCGCACGAGTTCGTGAAGGAAGTGCTTCCCACCGACGTCGACTTCGGCTGGGACGGCAAGATGTACATCAGCGACTGGTCGAACGGCTGGGAAAGCGACCGCACCGGGCAGATGTTCACGCTGTGGGATCCGTCCAAGGTGGAGGACGTGAACATCCGCACCGCGCAGAACATGGTGCGCGAGGGCTTCGCCAAGCAGGCGGACTCGCTCCTCTTCCAGGGCCTGGCGCACCCCGACGTGCGCATCCGCCAGCGTGCGCACCTGGAGCTGGCGCGCCGCGGCGCGAAGGTCACCGAGCCGCTCGCGAAGACCGCTGCCGATGCCGGGCAGCCGATCGAGCCGCGCTTCCACGCGCTCTGGGCGCTGGGCGTGCAGTCGCGCCGCGCCGCGGATGCGGGCAAGCGGCTCGCCAAGGCCGACGAGGCCGTTGTCGCGCATTTGTCCGACGAGGACGCCGAGATGCGCCGCCTGGCCGCGCGCCTGGCGGGTGATGCGCGGATCGATTCCGCCGGCCCGGGACTCGTCTCGCTCCTCACCGACGAGGACCCGCGCGTGCGCGCGCAGGCGGCGATCGCCCTCGGCAAGATCAAGTTCCTGCCGGCCATCCAGAACATCAGCGCCATGGCCTGGGAGAACGACAACCAGGACCCCTTCCTCCGCCATGCCGCGGTGATGGGCCTGGTTGGCATGGAGCAGCCCGACAAGGTGCGCGAACTCGCCGCGGACCCATTCCCGCAGACGCGCATGGTGGCGGTGCTTGCCATGCGCATGACCGGCGACGCGCAGATGGCGCGCCTCCTGCACGACCCCGACATGCGCGTGGCCACCGAGGCGGCGCGTGCCATCAACGACCTGCCGATCGCGGAAGCGGAGCCGGCGCTCGCGGCGCTGGCCTCGAAGTTCGCGCCGGACGACCGGGCGCTCGCGGCCGCTGCCAAGGAGAGCGCGGCCAAGCCCACGTGGCAGCGCGAGATGTGGAAGGACAGGAAGGGCTTCACCGCCGCGCAGCTGGCGAACGACCCCATCTGGTCCACTAAGGCGGATCGCTCGGAGTTCAACGACGAGTGCGCCGGCTATTCGAAGGCCGGCAACGACTACGTGCAGCGCGTGCGCGGCACGTTCACGGCGCCCGTCGCGGGCGACTACGTCTTCAGCGTGGCAAGCGACGATGACAGCATCCTCATGATCTCGCCGAAGGGCGATCCGGCCGCGGCGAAGCAGGTTGCCAAGGTGGACAACTACGTCAACCCCGGTGACTGGGAATCGCAGCCCGCGCAGATGGCCACCGTGCATCTGGAAGCCGGCGATGTCGCGTACCTGGAGGCGCGCGCATTCCAGGGCGGCGGCGGCAACCACCTGGCGGTGGGCGTGGTGCATCCGGACGGCAAGAAGGAGCAGCCCATCGGCAGCTTCACCGGCGACACCAGCGCCATGCCGCTCCTGCGCCGCGTGATCAACGAGAACCTCCGCATGGGCACGCCCGAGAGCGCCTCGGCCATCGCCGCCATCGCGGCGAACCCGACCCTCGCGCCGGCCGCGCGCATCGAGGCCATGGAAGCGCTGGCCGCGTTCATGGAACCGAGCCCGCGCGACCGCGTGAACGGCCATTGGCGGCCGGTGGATGCCACCGCTCGCAGCAAGGACGGCTACGTGGCGGTGCTCAAGCAGCGCATCCCGAGCCTGGCGACGAACGGCCCGAGCGCCGTGCGCACCATCGCGCGCGAGCTGGCGGCCAAGTACGGCGTGCCCATGGATAGCGGCGCCGCACTGGCGGCCGTGGTGGACCGCACCAAGCCGGTGCAGGAACGCGTGGCGTGCCTCATGCAGCTGGCGCAGGACCGCGACGCCAAGCTCCCGCAGGCGATCGAAGCCGCGCTGGCCTCCGACGAACCGCGCCTGCGCGCGCAGGCGCGCACCATCCTGGCGCGCACCGACCCGACGCGCGGCCAGGAGATGCTCGACGCGGCCATCTCGGGCGGCACCGTCATCGAGAAGCAGGCGGCGATCAGCGCGCTCGGCAGCATCGAAGGCGCCGCGGCCGATGCTTCGCTTGCCAAGCTCGTGGCGTCGATGAAGGCGGGCACCCTGCCCAACTCGCTTGCCATCGACGTGATCGACGCCGCATCGAGCCGCCCGCAGCTCAAGGAGCAGGTGCTCGCGTGGTCCGGAAGCCTGGCCTCGCAGGACAAGCTCGGCAGCTGGATCCTGACGCTCGAAGGCGGCGATGCGGAACGCGGCCGCCAGGTGGTGAACTTCAACAGCGCCGCCGCATGCCTGCGCTGCCACATGATCGAGGGAACGGGCGGCCATGCCGCACCGAGCCTCGCAGGCGTGGCCAGCCGCTACGACCGCAAGGGACTGCTGGCCAGCCTGGTCGAGCCGAACGCAGCGGTGGCCCAGGGCTACGGCCCCATCAGCGCCATGCCCGCCATGGGCACGGTGCTGACGCCGCGCGAGGTGCGCGACGTGGTGGAGTACCTGGCGACGCTGAAGTGAACGAAATCGCCGGTTCCGCTGATTGATGTCGCGAAAGTTCGAGCGGGCGCGGATCGGTGCTGGGCACCGCCGCGCCCGCCTTCGTTCAGAACAGCTCCCCGCGATCCGCGGGCGTCAGTTCCTCCCGCGGCCCCGCGTAGTCGTCGTAGTCCGCGTTGGGATTCGCGTCCATCCAGTCGAGGAACGCGCGGATGCTGGCGGGCGCGGTGCGCTCGCGCCACTCCTCGCCGAAGATCACCTTGAGGCCGAGCCACACGTGCGCATACGCGTTGCGCTGCAAAAGGCCGGGGTGCGGGTCGAGGAGCGGCTGGATGCGGTCCGCCACGGCGCGGACGCGGGCGGTCACGGATGCGAGCTCTGCGGGCTGCAT